>CAYQWI010000230.1:0-3934 GCA_964421165.1 uncultured Natronomonas sp. | reverse complement strand
ATCCTCACCGGTGCAAGCCCGTCGCAACTGGTAGCCCGGAGACGCGGCGGGCGCTTAGCCGAATGTCGGGACGAACAGAAGGGGGCTTACTCTCCTCAGCCGTTTTCACGTGCTCGAGCCGTCGCTCTCGAAGCCCGCTTCGAACCAGAAGCGACCGTTTCGCTGGATCGTCTCGCCGTCGAGTTCGATACGGGACGACTCGGAGAGATCCGAGATCAGGTCGACGTGAACCGCCGACTCGTTGCCGGATTCGCCCTCCGGAAGGGTGGCCCCGTAGGCCCGCCCCAACGCGAGGTGGACGGTGTCGCCCATCTTCTCGTCGAAGAGGATGTTGTCGGTGAACCGGTCGATGTTGCGGTTCATCCCGAGGCCCAGCTCGCCGAGTCGCCTCGCGCCCGCGTCGGTGTCGAGAACGGACTCGATCGCGGCTTCGCCCTGACGGGCATCGAACTCGGTCACCTCTCCGTTCTCGAAGACGAGGCGAACGCCCTGAACCCGCCGGCCATCGATCGTCATCGGCACGTCGAAGAACACCTGCCCCTCGGTGTCGTACGGTGCGGTAAAGACCTCGCCGGAGGGGAGGTTATGCGAGTCGTAGGCGACCGACGCGGCGGAGTTAACCGCCGTCCGATCCGCGATCGACAGCGTCAGGTCGGTGTTCGGTCCGTCGTCTCGTTCCGTGACGATTCGGAGGGTTTCGCCGCCGTCTAGCTTCGATTTGACGTTCGCCATCGTCTCCGCGAGCGCCTCCCAGTCACAGAGAATCGCGTCATAGACGAAGTTTTGATACTCCTCGTAGGCCATGCCGGCCTGCTGGGCGAGGCTTCGGGTCGGGTGGACCGTCGACACCCAGTCGGTCGCCATCCGCGCCTCCCGAACCTCGGTTCTCGCCCGCGCGTACGCCTGTCGGGTGTCGGTGTCCACGTCGGCCGTCGCGGCGGTGTTCCGCCCGCCGCCCAATCTGAGATACGCGTCGGCGTTCTCGAACAGCGCGAGTTCGCCCGCTGCGACCCCGAACTCGCCGTCGTGAGCGTTGAGGTACGCCCGCGTGACTTCGTCAGAGCCGTACGTCACGAGCGGGATCGCGCCGATCTCTCCGAGCCGTTCGGCGACGGCGACCGCGAGGTCGTGGGCCCCCTCGGCGACGGAGACGATCACGTCGTCGCCCGGTTCGATCCGCGCGCTCCACTCGATCAACACCTCGGCGTGTTCGCGTACTCGGTCGTCCATGCGTAGTGTTCGAAGCGGGGAGGTTTATAAGCCAGCGCTGGATGATCCGGGGGGATCGACGCTAGGAGTCGTCCGGTGCGGGGATCAGGTCCCGGTGACGGAAGACGACCGGTAGCACCTCGCCGCTCGATTCGTCCTCCAGCCGGTAGGCGGCGGCGTCCATCTCCCGCTGTCTGTCGGCGTCGTCCTCGCTCCCGTCGTCCGGTTTCGGGGTGAACACGTGGACGACGCGACAGCTCGTTCCTTCGTAGGAGCTTTCGGCCCCCTCGTCGGCGAGGCGGACTCGAACGCGGTCGTCGACGGCGTAGGGCTCTGCGGGGGGCGTCGGATCAGCCATTCTCGTCTTAGGAGTTGTGCCGAGAAGGGTAATTTCTTGTTATGTGGAGCGACAGGACGTGACGGGGTCCGCGATCCGAGAGACATCGCAAGGGCTGATCGTGGGTAACTCGATCGAGCGCTACCCGATCCGTCCGCCGAGTGCTTATACACCAACAGTCCGAAGAGACTGTATGAGTATATCTACCAAAGTCGCGTCGCTCATCACCGATGCACCCCTCAGCGCCCGCCTCGCCACGTCGGTCGACGACCGACCACACGTCGCCACGGTTTGGTACGGGTATCGAGAGGGTGTCCTCTATTTCATCACGGGCGGACGGAAACTCGCGAACGTGCGAGAGACCCCCCCCGTGTCGCCCTCTCTATCGAGAAGACCGTCCGCGGCGACGTGGAGTGAAACGTCACCGTGCGCGGCACGGCAACTGTCCGCAAGGACCCCGACCGGATCGAGCAGGCCTCGGAGTGGATATACGACAAATACGACGACGACGATGAATCGGACGAGGCACGAGAGACCGACGGCGGGGAATCCAGCGAGGAGCAACCGGAGGCCGCATCGAAACTGTGGAACGTCGCCCGCTATCACTCCCAACAAGAGTGGGACGAAATCGACGAGATTCCGTCCGAAGCCGACCTCAAGCGTGAATTAAAAAACCACGAACGCTACAGTGACCTGCATTCGCAGTCAAGTTCGTTCGAGACGGCGGAGCCGTCTCGTGATGCCAATGAGCTTCGCTCATTGAGCACAGCGCGTTCTCGAAGAGCTCGCTGAGGCGTTCAACGGCTGGTTCAAAAAGCGCAAAAACGGCGACGCCGACGCGAATCCACCCGGCTATCGAAAACGAGGCGACACCCACCCACGATCCACTGTGACGTGGAAGCAAAACGGCATCAAACACGACTCCAAACACAACCGACTCCGTCTGAGTAAGGGATTCAACCTCAAGAACCATCGCTCGGATTTCATCCTCGCAGAGTACGAAACACGACCAAACGTGACTGTAGAGAACATCCAGCAGGTCAGAGCCGTGTGGAACGGCGACCGTTGGGAACTCCACCTCGTCTGCAAGGTCGAAATCCCTGTCGAAGACGTCCCTGGCGACAACACCGCTGGTATCGATCTCGGCATTAACAACTATCTCGCCATCGCCTACGACGATGGTGATACTGATAGGGATTATCGTAGCCACCCAGAGGTTTCGAAGCCCGCCCTTCGGCACTGTCTCTCAGTTCTTCACAGGAAAAGTATGAACTTCTACGATAATCCCTATGAGTTGTATCCGGGGAACGTGCTGAAACAGGACAAACATTACTTCACCCGCGATGAGTACGATACCGAAGGTGAAGACGGCCCGTCTAAGCGTGCGCTCGGCGCTCAACAGAAGCTGTCCCGACGGAAAGACCACTTTTTGCACACACTCGCCAAACACATCGTCGAACGGTGCATCGACCACGAGGTTGGTCGTATTGCCATCGGTGACTTAAGTGAGATTCGTGAGGACGAAAACGGCGACTCTCGAAGTTGGGGCAAGCGTGGGAACAAGAAGCTCCACGGATGGGAGTTTGACCGCTTCACGAATCTGCTCGAATACAAAGCGGAGGAATACGGTATCCTCGTTGACCGTAAGAGCGAGCGAGACACGTCGAAGACGTGTTCGTGTTGTGGACGGAAGCGTGACGCAAACCGTGTGAAGCGTGGGTTGTACGTCTGCGATTCGTGCGACGTAGTGATGAACGCAGATGTGAACGGTGCAGTGAACATTCGCAGAAAGATAACTCAGAATCCCCCGACGGGGGATATGAGTAACGGTCGTTTGGCACGGCCAGTAGCCTACCTGTTCAATCAAACTTCGGGGCGTTTCGCACCGAGCGAACAGGTGGGTTGCAAACCGTAATATCCAAACGCTCGGGAATCCTCGCGCTTCAGCGCGGGGAGGATGTCAAGCGTATAAGATCCGGTCGTCGAGATCAACGTCGTCGTACGCGTCGAGCGTCGCATCGATCCGACGCACGAGTTCGCCGATTTTCATCCCGTGCTGTGAGGCGAAGACGATCCCAGCGTGGTCGACATCCGCCGTCTCGACGAGAGCCAAAAAGTCGTCGTCGAACGTGAGGATGAGCCAGTCGCGTTCCGCCGCATACTGAAGGTGTTCTCGATCTGTCGCACCAAGCGTTCCCTCGTCAGAAACCGTCGTTATATCCCATCCGCGCCTCCGCAATCCATCGACAACGGGGAGCCACACGTTTTCGTCGGCATAGAGCCGATTCATGCGGGGCGTTCGGCAGGTTCGGCACCATTCCGACTCCGAAATTCGTCGATATGGTCGTAGTAGTATGCTAACGCCGAGTGTACGTCGGAAAGCGATAG
>CAYQWI010000229.1:0-3955 GCA_964421165.1 uncultured Natronomonas sp. | reverse complement strand
ATGTTCACTCGTTCTGATTTGATATCGAGTTTACTCTGGGACTCCTCGTCCAAATCGACGAAACATCCGATACCTGTCTCCCCCTCGTGCCACTCGGTGACTTCCCCTGAAAATTCCATAGCAGGTATATTCGTCACATGTCTCCCCGCAACGCTGACTTTGACGATGTCTCCTTCACTGATGGTTTTCAATTGCTCTTGAACTTCGCTCATCTCTATAGGTACTGCTTCTTCGTTTTTTATATACTCTTTGTGTCTCACGTTCTCGTTTCTCGAAGCGGGAGCGGAACGTGTTTTCCGGCGGTGCAGCGCGAAAGCCACCAGCTTTAAGCGTCGGTAGCTGTCGGGTACCTGCCAGACGACCGAACCACATTCACTCCGCTAGGCAAGCTTCTTATTCGATGGCGCACCAAGTCGGTATACTCTCATGGCGCGCGCGGAGAACACGGAAGTGATCGACAAGTTCGAGGAGTTCTACCGCGATTACTACCGTAACGAGATCGGCCAACTCGCACAGAAATACCCCAACGAGAAGCGCTCTTTGTACGTCGAGTGGGACGATCTCTACCGATACGACCCGGATCTCGCGGACGACTTTATCGCCCAACCGGAGCAGATGAGCGATTACGCCGAGGAGGCGCTCAGACTCTATGACCTCCCGGTCGACGTGAAACTGGGGCAGGCACACGTCCGGGTCCGAAACCTCCAGCGGACGACCGGCATCCGGGATATCCGTGCACGCCACCGCGGCCAGCTCGTCGAAGTCCGCGGAATCGTCCGGAAAGCGACCGACGTTCGGCCGAAGATCACGGAGGCGGCCTTCGAGTGTCAGCGCTGCGGCACCCTGAACCGCATTCCACAGAGTTCCGGAAAATTCCACGAACCTCACGAGTGTCAAGGCTGTGAACGACAGGGACCGTTCGATATCAACTTCGATCAATCGGAGTTCGTCGACGCACAAAAACTCCGGGTCCAAGAATCCCCTGAGGGACTCCGCGGCGGCGAAACGCCCCAAAGCATCGACGTTCACATCGACGACGATATCACGGGGCAAGTGACCGCGGGCGACCACGTTCGAGTGACCGGCATCCTCCATCTCGAACAGCAGGGCTCGAACCAGGAGAAATCGCCCGTCTTCGACGTGTACATGGACGGGATGTCCGTCGAGATCGAGGACGAACAGTTCGAAGACATGGACATCACCGACGAGGACAAAAAACGGATCATCGAGCTCTCGACCGAATCCGACATCTACGAGAAGATGATCGGGTCGATGGCGCCCTCGATATACGGCTACGATCAGGAGAAGCTCGCGATCATCATGCAGCTGTTTTCGGGCGTGACGAAGCATCTTCCGGACGGCTCCCGGACACGAGGGGATTTACACATGCTTTTAATAGGCGATCCTGGAACTGGAAAATCTCAACTTTTACAGTACGTTCGTAACTTAGCTCCAAGGTCCGTTTATACATCCGGTAAAGGATCGTCAAGCGCTGGACTCACCGCCGCTGCGGTTAGAGACGACTTCGGCGACGGCCAACAGTGGACGCTGGAAGCCGGTGCGCTCGTGCTCGCAGATCAGGGAATCGCGGCTGTCGACGAGCTCGATAAGATGCGTTGCGTTACCGGGGAGACACTCGTCCATCTGGCCGATGGACGAATCTCTCGAATCGAAGAACTCGCCAGAGAGGCAGAACAAGAGGGAACTATCGAAGAACTGCCCAACGGCCGAACGATTCGTAACGTCGACTTGACGGCGTGGACGATGTCAGAGGACAGTCGTCTCGTTGAGCGTCCCGTTACAGCCATCCACGAGTACGAAGCGCCGGACGAACTCACAGAAGTCACGCTCGAATCAGGAGAATCAGTCACAGCAACGGACGACCATCCGTTCTTCGTCTTCGAAGGTGGGGAACGGAAGAAGCGACCTGCAGCCGACCTCGAACCGGGCGATTGGACGTACGTGCCGAAACGACTCTCGGAAGCGACGACCGATGGTGGCGTGACTGCGAGAGACGAAAACTCACCGCTCTCGAACGAGGGTATCGAACCTTCGCTCGGCGCGGTGCTCGGATATCTCTCGGGTGACGGTAACGTCTATTACAACCGGAAAGAGGGGAGCTACGGGATTCGCTTCACCAATAAAGAGGAAGAACTGCTCGAAGATTTCACGCAGTCATGCAGGACCGCGTTCGGTAAAGAGCCCGTCCGTCACCCGAGTGAACAGCGAGACGACGGGGTCGAAACGGTTCGACTCCACGGTCGTGAATACGCGGATAGGGTGTTCGAAGCGGGGATGAATGTAGAAGTGTACGCCAACAAATCCTTCCCTAGCCGCGTCACTACTGGAACCAGAGAGACAAAGGCCGCATTCATCCGAGCGTTCGCAGACAGCGAGGGAACCGTCGACACCAGCACCGGGAACGTGCGGATGTATTCTGCGAGCAGAGAACTTCTTTCGGGCATAAAAAGTCTCCTGTTGGAGTTCAGCGTGTGCTGTCAGATTCGAACTCGAGAGCGAGATGAGAAGCTAGACATACACGTTCTCACAATCACGTCAGCGGAGTCGCTTCGGTCGTACAATCGACAGATCGGTTTTACCCTCACGCGGAAGCAGGATTCACTCGATGAGGTCTGCGCAGCCGTTGACGGCAGTCGAACGATCATAGACGTGCTGCCCGACTGCGGTGAGCTGTTAGAGGAAGCACGGAAAACACTGCGTCTTCATCAATCCGAGTGTGGAATCGACGACACGACGTATTGTAATTTCGAAAACGGTGATGCGAATACGTCACTTCACCGCGCCAAGACGATCATAGAGACGTTTGAGAAGCGAGTTGAAACAGCGAAGACGGACGAAGAAACGCTAGCCAAGGACTGTGGCTGGGAGATTCTCCAACAAGTAAAAGAGCGATATCACGTCTCACAGGCAGAGCTCGCGGACGAAACGCCGTTTAGCCAGCAACAAATCTCGAGGGAGTGGGGTGAAGACGAGGAGGTTCAAAAAACCGTTCGCAGTAAGCTTCGAACAGTTATCGAAACTGTTGCAGATGCCGATCTATCATCGCTTGCTACGCTTATCAACGGAGACGTGAAATGGAGGCGGGTCAGTTCAGTCGGCAGCGTGGATTCTGAACATCGAGACGATCAGATACCGATTCTTCGACAAGAATTAGCAGACATCCTTCGCTGTTCTCCATCAAATGCAGAATCCCAAGCGAGGAAGTTCCTGAATCATGAACAGGAGATAGATTCGTGGACCACGCTTCGTGACGAGCTTGACCGATGCGAGATCCCGCTTCGAGTTCTCGGATCAGATGTAGCTGTTTCGGGGTCGACGATATCCCGATGGTCAAACGGTATCGTCGAGACTGATCGATTCGACGAGGTGAGCGCCGCTGCAAAGAACCGGATCTCCGAAAAGCGATCCAGAGTTCGAGAGATCTTAACCGAAATCGAGGCTCGACAAGAGACGAACGTATATGATTTGACTGTCGAAGGGACGCACAACTTCGTCGCGAACGGGATGGTCGTTCACAACTCCGAGGACCGCTCCGCGATGCATGAGGCACTAGAGCAGCAATCGATCAGCATCTCCAAGGCCGGAATCAACGCCACCCTCAAATCGAGGTGCTCGCTGTTGGGCGCTGCGAATCCCAAATACGGCCGATTCGACCAGTACGAGTCGATCGGCGAGCAGATCGATCTCGAACCGGCGCTCATCTCGCGGTTCGATCTCATATTCACCGTCACGGACCAACCCGACGCCGAGAAGGACGCAAACCTCGCAGAGCACATCATCAACACGAACTACGCGGGCGAGTTACACACCCACCGCGAGAACACGACGACCTCGAACGTCTCCGAGGAGGAGGTCGAAAACGTCACCGAGAACGTCGAACCGGAGATCGATGCCGAGTTGCTCCGCAAGTACGTCGCCTACGCCAAGCGAAACT
>CAYQWI010000228.1:0-3984 GCA_964421165.1 uncultured Natronomonas sp. | reverse complement strand
TGGGACCGGTTCGACGAACACGGGATCGAGATACCGTATCCACACTCTCACATGGTGTTCGACGACACCAGTGGCGAACTGCAGGTGGCGATGCGGGAAGCCGAGACGGAAGGCATCTCCACTCCCAGTGGAGCGACGAGACGGGGAGGGAAAACGGAAGCCGAGGGGGATCGATCCGAAACGAGCGCCGAGGAACCGACCTCGGAGGACGCCGACGACGGAGCTACACGGTCGCAGTGATCACCGCACAGTCGAGCTCGCGCCGGAGGAACCCTTCGATGTCGGGATCGTCGACGAGCCGTCGGACCATCCGCCGCCACCGCCCCGCTTGCTTTCGCCCGATAACGACGTAGTCGGCGTTTTCCGCTGCGACCTCGTCGAGAATCGTCTCTTCGACCAGAAATCCCGGCCGAACGACGTATCGAGCACGCGGAAGGCGGCCGAAGATCCCCTCGACGGCCCGTTTCAGTTCGGTTCGGGTCACGTTGTCGTCTTTTTGGTAGAGGTTGACGTGCAGAACTGTGAGATCTGCGTCGTGTTCTTCTGCGACCTCGATCGCTCGCTTGAGCGTTGCCCGCGAGTGTCGAGAGAGCGGGTATCGAACGGGTACAACCACGAGCGTCATTAATATAAATAGCGAGCGCCCCGGCCTGAAAGTTCCGATCGAAGCCGACGAAGCTGCGATCAGATTCCGTTTCTGACGATCCGCCCCTCGACGACGGGATCGATACCGACCGTTTCGGCGAATTCGATGAGCACCTCGTATTGGGTCTCGAGGCGCTCGATAACCTGCGTGTGCGTCAGCGTCGGGAATTCGACGGTTGTGTGTAACAAGAACTCGGAGGCTGCGAGCCGATACGGCGTGTCGTCCTCGATCGGTTCCCCAGCGACCGTCGCGTCGAGCAGCTTCTCGTCGTCGTGGTCGTACACCAGTTTCGCCCCGGAAACGTGGGCGTGCCACCAGTCGGATTCGCCGAAGCCGGGCGTATCGGCCGCTTCGCTGAAGACCGACCGAAGCTCCGATCCGGACAGCTCTGCGACGATCAGCGGTTCGTCGAACGGGACCAGACTGATCAGATCGGCGGCAGTGATATCGCCGGCGAGCGGGGGGCCGGTTCTGATCCCGCCGCTGTTTTGCAGTCCGACGACGGGGACCGTCGTCCCAATCGCCCGTTCGGTCGCCCACCGATACGCATCCGCGACGAAGTTTCCGACCCGGCTCTCACCGCGAAACGCTTCCGAATCCGTTCGAGCGATCGGCTCTGAAACGTGGCCGACGACAGTGTCGAGACCGGCCTCGGCCAGCCGATCGCGGTAAATTCGTTCGAGGTCGGCGTCTTTCGGACCGTCAGCGACGACGTGGCGCGTCACGTCCCCGCTCCGAAGATCGACTTCGAGGAGCGTGCCTCCGCCGCTTCCGGGGCGGGTGAGGATCGTCCCGGCGACGCGCTCGATACGCTCGGAGTGAACGTGGCCCCCGAGGATGAGATCGATATCGAACGCTGCTGCGAGCCGCTCGTCCGCCCGTCCTAGGTGCGAAAGCGCGACGACGTAATCGACGTCGCGTTCGCGGAGTGCTTCGACGGCCTCACGGGTGGCGTCGATCGGATCGATAAACTCGAGTTCGTCCTCGCTGTCGCCAACTGACGGGGTGGTCGGGTCGGTAAGGCCGAAAAATCCGATCGACGCGTTTCCGATCCGTTCGACGTGCCACGGATCGACGTCGGCGAACGGGGCTCCATCTCGGCGAACGTTCGCCGAAATCCATCGCTGTGGCGACCGGCGAACGATCTCGGCAGTGCGCTCGGGCCCGAAATCGAAGTCGTGGTTCCCGAAGGTTTCGACGGTCGGAGAAACGGCTTCGAAGAAATCGAGCGCGACTTCGCCCCGGGAGACGAGGGGGAGGACACCGGGGGCGACGTTGTCCCCGGTCCCACAGACGAGCGTCCGGTCGTCGCGAAGCGATTCGATCGTGCCGGCGAGCCGAGCCACCGCGACCGGGTCGTCGTGGACGTTTTCGATGTCGGAGTACTGCAGCAATCGCACACCGAAACTACGACCGCGAGCGGCAAAACCGTGTCGTCACTGCGCGAATCGTCGAAACGAACCGGGACCGTGATCGTTTTGACTGCGGCTGCCACACCACAGGTATGGACGAACGATCCGGCCCCGGTGGCAAGACGCTATACCTCTCGGCAGCGGTTGAGAGAGGCAACAAAGGACCGTTCCGAATCGTTTACGCGGACGCAGAGGGGACGCGCCGGTGGGGCTTTTTCTGTACGAACTGCGAATCGTTCGACAACGCGGTCGACTCGATGGGCCGCATCCAGTGTAACAGGTGTTCGAATTTCCACAAAGCCGAGGAGTGGGACGCGGCCCACGAGTGAACCGCGACCCGGACGTGCCAATCTTTATCATTGTCCGCGTCCAATCTACGCGTGAATGGGAGCTGCTAGCACGACTCTCGTCGATGAAGCACGAACCGTCTTTCGCGATCTCGGCTACGAAATCACGGAGGAAGACGACGAACTGCGGGCCGAACGGAAATGGCGAACTGTCTACGTGACGACAGCCGACCCCGAGTCGGCGAACACACACGGCCAGCTCCGGTGTTTCGTCGCTCGTACCGATCGGGCAGAAGACGTACAGAACCGGTTGCTCGAACTCGAGCCCGACTACGACTGGGCGGTCATAAGTATCGGCGAGGACGGGTATCGCGTGCTCCATCCGAGCGCCGACGTGCTCCCGGCGCCCTAATTCTCGAGGGCGTCGACCGCGGCACCGACTCCGACTCCCGGGTCGACGTCGATCCCGTGTTCGGAAAGCGTCTCACCGAGGGCACCGAGCGTCTCTAGCACCGGTCCCCGGCGTGCACCGTGACCCATACAGCCGACCCGGACGGCTTCGTCCGCGAACGCGCCGAGGCCGGTCGCGATCTCGACGTCGTAGCTGTCTCGCATCGCTTCGACGACGTCGCCGGGGACCAACCCGCCCGGGAGGCGCGCGGTCGTGAGACTCGGTAGCCGCGCGCTCGGCACGACGACCGGTTCGAGTCCGAGCGCCCACAGTCCCTCCTGGAGTGCGGCCGAGATCCGTTCGTGGCGCTCCCAGCGGTTTTCGATGCCCTCCTCGTGGATCAATCGGAGCGCTTCCCTGAGCGCGTAGATGTTGTTCACCGGGGCCGTGTGGTGGTACGCGCGTTCGTCCCCCCAGTACTCGTCAAGCAAGGAGAGATCGAGGTACCACGATCTGACCGAGTCCTCACGGTCGAGGATCTTCCCCATCGCGGCTTCGTTGATCGAAAGCGGGCTCGCTCCCGGCGGACACGAGAGACACTTTTGCCCGGCCGAGTAGGCAGCATCGACGCCCCAATCGTCCATCCGGAACTCGACGCCGCCGAGGGACGTGACACAGTCGGCGATGACCAACGCGCCGTGGTCGTGGGCCGCCTCGGTTATCTCCGACATCGACGGCTGTAAGACGCCGGTCGAGGTTTCGGCATGGACGACCCCGACGACGCTCGGATCGTGTTCGGCACACGCCTCGCGCACGTCGTCCGGATCGAGTGGCTCTCCCCACGGCGTTTCGAGCTCTATCGGCTCCCCGCCGGCGCGTCGGATCATCTCCGCCATCCGTCCGCCGAAGTAGCCGTTGCCGGGCACGAGCGCCGTCTCGCCGGGTTCGACGAGGTTCGTGAACGCGGCTTCCATCGCCGCGGAGCCCGTGCCGCTGACGGGGATCGTCCACTCGTTTTCGGTCCGGAGCGTCTCCCGGAGCAACGTCTGCGTCTCGTCCATAATCTCGACGAACGCGGGATCGAGGTGCCCGACCGGCGGCGTTCCGAACGCGCGTAGGACGCGCGGGTGCGTTTCGCTGGGACCGGGCCCCATCAACAGTCGATCCGGCGGCCGCAACTCGTCAATTGAGTCCATAACGATCGTGCACACGGAGGGCACAAAAACAGTGCGGAACCGCGAAGATAGT
>CAYQWI010000227.1:0-3996 GCA_964421165.1 uncultured Natronomonas sp. | reverse complement strand
CGTGGGGTCTTCGACGGTCTGATAGCCCGCGTCCATGAAGGGCTGAATCAGCGCGAGCGAGCCGAGCTGAACGAGAACGAACAGGCCAGCAGTGGCGGCGACGGCGACGGAGGCTCGCTTCATACGCCTCCTATTTTCGGCGGTCGTTTGGGTATTGCGGTTCGACTACGCGAACGCGGCGACGGGAGCACACATCCAGCTACCGCGCGTACAGTTTCTCACCGAGCAGATTCGGCAGCATAACTCCGCTATCCGGTGAGACGGCCATGTACGGTCGTTCCACCGGGCCGAATACGTCGACGATGCGGCCGACCGTTTCGAGATCCGAATCGACGACGACCGTTCCGATATCGGGGTAGGAGTCGTCCGGAGAGCGAAGGATCGCAAGCCCCTGTGCGGTCCGAACGACCTCGCCAGCGCGCTTCATTCGCGGAGGGCGGCGACGTATACGGCGACCGCGCCCAGAAGGTCCGACTTCGACGCGTCGTCGGCTCCTTTGACCGTGACTCGTCCTCGCGGTTCGTACTCTCGGGGATACGTTTTATCCCGCTCGATGACGGCGTCGTAACCGACCTGTTGGACCGCGCTCGCGATCTCGTCGACCGTCGGATCGGGGACGGCGAGATCTTTCGAGATCCGTCGTCCCTCGCTCCGAGAACAGTCGGCGTCGAGATAGGCGGGCCAGATGACGTTCTCGACCATACGATTAGTGTGCGACCGCTGCGTAAAAAGAGGGCGGTCCACGCTCGGCGATGGCGCACGGTCGTCCTGGCGACTATCGTCGAACGATCAGCACGGCGAGCAGTGCGAGAAGTGCGGCTACGGCACCGAATCCGGGTTGATCTTCGGGTGTCGGCTCCGCATCAGCTTCATCTTCGGCCGCCGCAGGTTCCGTTTCCGTTTCGGCTTCGCGTTCGGCCGTCGCCAGCTCCGCCGCGACCTCTTCGAGAGCGATGGCGATCCGGGGTGCCGGTTGACTGAGGTAGTTTCCGTTGACGACGGCGATCTGATCGTTCTCGACAGCGAACGTCGACTCGAATGCGGCCGTCTCCGGTACGCCCGGTCCGTCATCGGAAACGACGATGACTTCGGGGTTCCACTCGACGAGGGCCTCCTCGTTCAGTTCCCCGTATCCCTCGATTCCGTTCTCTGCAGCGACGTTGACGCCACCGGCGGTCGTGATTATCTCGTCGATGAACGTTCCAGATCCGGCGGTGAAACCGTCCGTGTAGTGGAGAACGCGCGGTGCGTCGTAGGTATCCGTCTCTTCTTGGACACTCTCGATGCGGTCCCAGTACTCGTCGTTCGTTTCGGCCGCTTCCGCACAGGAGCCGATCAGCTGCCCGGTCAGTTCGGTCTTTTCGGCGACGAACTCGAGCGACGTGCCGAATTCGAATTTGAAGACGGTCTGATCCGCCTCCTCGCGGAGTTGTTCGACGGTTTCGTCCGGGATGACGTTCGGCGCGAGGATTAGATCCGCTTCGAGTTCGACGACAGCTTCCCTGTTGACCGTGAACTCGTCGACGTTGACGACGTTCTCTTTCTCTTCGATTCCGTCGAGATACGCCGTATAGGGCGTGTTTGGTGCTCCGACGACCCTGTCTTGCGCGTCGAGTTCCCAGGCCGTCTGTGCGGCGCTGGCTTGGAGGACAACGATTTGGTCGGGTCGTTCGTCGACGGTCACCGCTTCACCGGTCGCGTCCGTTTCCGTGATCGGAAACGAACACTCCGTGTGATCGGACGTTCCGGATTCGGCTCCAACGGGGACGGCGGCTCCGACGAGCGAGAAGATAAGGAAGACGGAGACGACCGAGACGAGTGTTCGGGAACGCATTGTTTGAACGGAGTACCGAGGACAATAAGTATTTGCCTAAAGCAAGCACAGTTGAATACATGGTCCTCCGACGGACGCTCGCGTGGTCTGCGGTCCTGAGCGTGTTGCTCGTCGCCGTCATCGTGACGAGTGCGACGCTCGGATACGCCGCGATCGGCCCGTTGGAAGTTGCCTACGTCCTCCTGAACGGGGTTCGATTCCCGCTACTCGGACCGACAGGCCTCAACTGGACTAGACCGTTCGAGTTCGAAGTGGCCGCCTCCACGGAACTCATCGTTCAGGGGATCCGGCTTCCCCGTATCATTCTCGGTGCGATCGTCGGATTCGCACTCGCGCTCGCCGGGGCCGTGATGCAGGGGTTTTTCCGCAATCCGATGGCAGACCCCTCTATTATCGGTGTCTCCGCCGGTGCGGCGGTTGGTGCGGTCACGTTCATCGTTTTGCCGCTTTCGCTTCCGTTCGGCCGGACCGGTTTCGCGTTCGCCGGTGCACTCATCGCCGCTTTCGTCGTCTACGCTATCGCCACCGACGGCGGCCGGACGCCTGTCGCGACGCTCCTTTTGGCCGGGATCGCGGTGCAGACGTTTCTCGGCGCGGTTATCTCGTTTTTACTGTTACACGCCGGCGATAACCTCGAAACGGCGGTCTACTGGTTGATGGGACACCTTCACGACAGCACGTGGAGCCGCGTCGGCGCAGCGTTACCGGTCGTCGCCGTCCTCTTCGTGGTGTTACTCGCCTACGCCAGAGATCTAAACGTACTCTTGTTGGGCGAGGAAGACGCCCACACGCTCGGTATCGAAGTCGAACGGACGAAGCGAATACTGCTCGCAACGTCGAGCGTCGTCACGGCCGCCGCGGTGGCCGTGGCGGGCGTCATCGGATTCGTCGGTCTCATCGTCCCACACGTGATGCGTCTTCTCGTCGGGCCTGATCATCGAATCCTGTTACCGACGAGCGCGCTCGCTGGAGCTGTGTTCCTCGTTGCGACGGATACGGTCGCTCGGTCCGGCCCCGCCGAAATCCCTGTCGGCATCATAACTGCCGCTCTCGGCGCGCCCTTTTTCCTGTACCTTCTGACAAAGCGGGAGGTGCACGCTCTGTGATCGAACTCGACACTGTCGACGTCGAACTCGGGGGCGTTTCGATCCTCGAGGGAGTGTCGCTGGACGTTCCGAAAGGGGAGTTCCTCGCTCTGGTCGGGCCGAACGGTGCCGGGAAGACAACGCTTCTGCGGACGTGCAACGGGCTGGTTTCGCCGACGAGCGGGGCGGTTCGAATCGCCGGGAACGACATCTCTTCACAGTCTGCCCGATCGGTCGGACGGCTGGTCGCGACCGTCCCACAGGAGACGATACTCGCGTTCGATTTCGATGTCGAATCGATCGTCGAGATGGGACGGACGCCGCACCGGCCGCGTTTCAAATCGGCGGACGCCTCCGATAGAAACGCCGTTCGATCGGCGCTCGAACGAACCGATACCGCGCGGTTCGCCGAGCGGTCAGTCGAATCCCTGAGCGGCGGAGAACGGCAGCGAGTCGTGTTCGCGCGTGCTCTCGCACAGGAGACACCCGTTTTGCTCCTCGACGAACCGACAGCGAGTCTCGACATCAATCACCAGATCCGAACGCTCAACCTGGCTCGTGAGCTCGCGAACGACGGAAAAACCGTGATTGCGGCAATCCACGATTTGGACCTCGCCGCACGATTCTGTGACAGGGTGGCGCTACTCTCCGAGGGCGAACTCGTGGCGGAGGGATCATCCAGTTCAGTCTTCACGTCAGAGCGACTCGAAGCCGCTTTCGGGATTCGAACGGCGGTTTCGACGAATCCAGTAACGGGACGTCCGATAGTAACGCCGCTTTCGGACGGTCCGCCCCGCGATCGTCGAGTTCACGTTCTCGGTGGTGGCGAAACGGCGGCACAGTTGCTCGGGCGGCTCGCGGAAGCGGGGTTCGAACTGACCGCCGGAGTGCTTCCCGAAGGTGACGTCGCCACACGCACTGCCGGCGAGGTGGCTCGGACTGTCGTGACCGCTCAGCCGTTCGAACCCGTACCGGACGATCGAATCGCCGCTGTCACGGAGCTCGTCAACACAGCGGATGTAGTCGTCGTCGCCGGAATCTTGGATACGACGAACGAGCGGATCGCTCGGCGAGCGG
>CAYQWI010000226.1:0-3997 GCA_964421165.1 uncultured Natronomonas sp. | reverse complement strand
ACCGCGACAAACTGTCGTTCACTGACGAGGATATTCCCGAGAGACCGCCGGAAGATGGGGACATCCCTCCGAAAGACGGCGATCAGGGAACCGACGCCCCCGGGCGGTCGGGACAGACCCCGTCTCTCAGCGACGTGTGGAACTGGCTTTCCTGATACTGGTGGACGAAACCAGATGAAACCGACTCACCAGTGGCTTGCCGTTCGTTCTATCGAACGGCTCCATCCCGGTGAGTCGTGTTTACATTCTTTTGTCCGTGAGTATCACTCCCACTCGATTTCGGGCTGGCCGAGCGACACTCCGAAACGCGGGTTCACGATCGGATCCGGCGGATCGACCGCCGATCCGTCCGTCTCACAGACCGCACGCAGCCGTCGCCGCGTCTCCTCGTCGAGTTGGGCCCATTGGATCTCCTCGCCGCGGACGCCACCTTTAAGTAAGGTCACGTGTGGTCGCGTCGGTCCTCGACCGATTCGTCCGCCGTGTTCTGCGAGCAGGTCCGCAAGCGGTGAGGCGATCGCGTCGAGTCGGAACGGGATGTCGAGCGTGACGACCATCGGATTTCGGACCGACGGGTACACGCGGTAGCCCTCGACGCTGCCGTTCCGCTCGCCGACCGCGTCGGCAAAGCGATCGAACTCCCGCTCGAACCCTTCGACCCGATGTGCCGGAAGTCGAACGCCGAACACGCTGACGTGTGGATTTTCCTCCGAGCGGTACGCGTCCGGTTCGCCGAGCCACTCGTACAGCCGGTCGCGGATGTTGCCGACGGTCGCCGGATCGGTGATCGGACAGGCGATCCAGCCGTCGACCGTCCGGCTCGGTCTCATACCAGATAGAGCGGACGAGCCGAACAACTCTTTTTGCATGTACGATAGTCTGCCCGGACAACGATGTATAGAGCACATAATCATATTTTTGCCTGAATGAGACATGAATGTCCATGAATATTCGCTTTACAAGCAAGAATAACCACTTATAACAGTGTTTCATAACTGAATATCAAAAAGATATTTATACTGAGGCCCCGTTTACGTTCACGTGATGAATACACGAAACCATCCGCTCGTTCGATTCGATGCCGCGTACACCCAACGGCGTTCTCAAGGCCGTCTAGATCGAGTTCCGGTGTCGGACAGGGGTTTCAAAGCTGAAGCGCGTCCACACCGGAGGGAGTTGGTCGGTTCCTGATGTCCTCGGGAGAACATCCTCGCATAGAGCTCAAAGATGAGGGCGTTTCGGGAGTCGAACTCGGTTGTCTGTACGACGATCCGCTCGATCCGTCGGAGCTGACGATCTTTGTCCCGGATCCGTCGGTCCGCACGACGGCGTGGATCACCGTCGATGAGTCGACGGCCGTCTCACTCGAGGGGCACCGATGACCGGCCGCTCGGCGACCGAACGCGCGGACGACGAGTCCGCTCTCCCAGGAGTCGGCGGCCGACTTCGCGCGGGCGTCGAGACGATACTGTCACGCGTCAGATCCCGACGAATACGTCCGACGGAGCCGCCGATCCGATTCGCCGATGAATCCGGGAGGGAGGTCTTGCTTCGACCGTACCGCGATGGCGACTTCGACGGACTCGTCGGGATGTACGAAACGTTCGATCCGAGCGAGCGTGCGCAAGGAACGCCGCCGATCGGATCGGCTGCGATCGAAGAATGGCTCGAAACGCTGACCGAAGGTGTCAACGCCGTCGCGGTCGTCGATGACCGCCCGATCGGTCACGTGAGCTTCGTTCCGGACGGCACTGGCCGCCACGAGCTCGCGATTTTCGTCCACCAGGACTATCAAAAGGCCGGGATCGGAAGCCGACTGCTCGCCGCCGGGCTAGGACACGCTCGGGCGGAAGGGATCGACTACGTCTGGCTTTCCGTCGAGCGGAACAAGGGCCATCTTCTCCGGCTGTACTCGCGGGCGGGATTCAGCGCCGTCAATCCGCTCGGGTTCACTCCGCGGATGTCTCGGTATCTGTAGCCACGCGGCTACCGTCGTTTCCCGAGAACGGCGAGCGCCAAAACGGCCAACACAGCGACGATCGGGGAGACGGAAGGTCCCTGGTCTTCGGGGGCCGCAGTTACGGTGACCGTTTCGGTCGACGAGGCTCCGTACTCGTCAGTGACCGTCACTTCGACCGTCGAGTTCCCCGGTTCGAAGCGATGCGTCGCCGTCTCGCCCGTCATCGTCGTCCCGTCCGGAAGCGTCCACACGACTGTCGTTTCTCCGAACTCGTTTTCGACGGTCGCTTCGAGCGTCGCGTTTTCGCCGGCTCGAACGTCCGGGACGGACACCGTCACCCGCGGCCGGTCGTTGACGAACAGCATCCGCGTTACGGTTCCGGTGGCGGTATCCGAGTCGGTCACCCGGAGCGTGAGTCGGTGGGTGCCCGGTGATTTGTCGACCGCGATCCGTTCGCCGGTCCGATCGAACTCGCCGTCGTCGGTGGTGTCCCACTCGTAGCTCGCGATCGGGGAGTCGGCTCGGGAGGCGTTCGCCCGGAGGACGAACGGTTCATCGGCGGTGGGGATCTCGGGAGAGACGGCGAACGCCGCCCGTGGCTCGACGACGGTCGGAACGCCGAAGCCTGCGGCCGGATCGTATCCGTCTCGGGCGTGTTCGCCCTCGGTCACGTCGTATCGCTGTGCCCGGTCGTGCAGCTCGGCTCGGAGCTCTTCGGTCGTTTCCGGCGAGGAGGGGGAACTGAGTATCTTCGCGACGAGTCCGGCCGCGTGCGGCGCGGCCATCGACGTGCCGGTCTTCGTTCCGTAGTCTTCGCCCGGGATCGGTGAAAGCACGTCGACACCGGGGGCGGCGACATCGAGCGAGCCGTCCGTTTCGCTGCTAAACGGTCCCTCGACACCTCTCGCAGAGAACCGCGGCACCCGGTAGTTGTCGGCGTCGACCCGTTCGCCGTCCCGGTATCCGACGGCACCGACCGAGATCACGTTCGGTTGGGCGGCCGGGTACAGGATGGAGCCGATATCGGGACCGCTGTTTCCGGCGGCGGCGACGACGACAACGTCGTTCTCGGTGGTGTAGTCCACAGCCGCTTCGATCCTCGGTTCCGGTCGGCCGCCGAGACTCAACACGATCACGTCGGCGTCCTCATCGACCGCCGCTCGGACTGCCGATGCGAGTGAATCCGCGCTACAGGATCCGTCATCGCCGCACGCTTTGAACGCGTAGAGTTCGGCTTCGGGCGCGACGCCGTAGATGCCGCGATCGTCATCGCCGCCGTCGGCCGCGACGGTGCCGGCGACGTGCGTCCCGTGACCGTGTGCATCGGTACAGCTGTTCAGTTTGACCGTTTCACCGGTGAAATCCCGACATAGCGTCACCCGCTCTCGAAGATCGGGGTGGTCTGTGTCGACACCGGTGTCGACGACCGCAACGGTAACTCCTGACCCGCCCGAAGGCCGTTCGAGATCGTCGTTTCCGTAGGTCGTTCGGATACCGAAGGGGATCTGCTCGCTCGGTACGGTTCGATCCCCCACGCTATCGGAGTCGTCCGGTTCGCTGTCGATCGGCGTCGACGGGGTCGCGGCTATCGATCCCGTCCACGCGAGTAGTACAATCGCGGAGAAAAATACGAGGATACATAAAACGTGCGCCAGCCGTCGTACTGAAACTGAACGCATAGTGGTGTCTGCGTTGGAGGGGAAATGGTTCTTTCCCACCGCCGGAACCGCACTCTCACCAATCAGACTCGAACGGGGGCAAAAACGGGGCAACACCTTAGGTGTGCAAAGCATTTATATGTGGAGTAGGCAAATCATATAAACATAATGCCAGGGCCCACCCGCCAGAGAGAGCGAACCAGCGAGAACGAAACGGAGACAGAAGAAGAGACTGGCTGTCCGGAGTGCGAATCGGATTCGCTGGTACGCAGCGCTGACGGAGGGGGTGAACTCGTTTGTGAAGACTGCGGACTCGTAATCGAAGAGGAGAACATCGATCGGGGTCCCGAGTGGCGGGCGTTCAACCATTCCGAGCGGC
>CAYQWI010000225.1:0-4006 GCA_964421165.1 uncultured Natronomonas sp. | reverse complement strand
GAAACGTCGACGAGTCCTTCTTCGACCGCGAGCCGAAGCCCGACCTGGGCTCGACGCTCACAGAGGAGGAGATCGCGGAGGCCGCCCACCACGCCTCGGGGAAATTCAACCGCTACCAACACGATCCCGATAACGATCGGGGCGTCTCACCGCGGTCGATCCCCGGACAGAAGGAGGGTCGGTTCCTCGCGACCGCGAACGAACACAACGAGCAGGGCCACATCAGCGAAGATCCCGACAACCGCATCGCACAGCTCGAACGCCGGCTCGGGAAGCTCGATTCGATCCGGGAGGATCTCGACGCCAAAGATTCGAGCCACCAGACCTATCGCGGTCCGGACGACGCCGAGTACGGAATCATCACCTTCGGCAGCCAGCAGGGAACCGTCGAAGAGGCCGTCGACCGCCTCAACGAGAGCGGACACAGCGTCCGATCGATGGGCGTCTCCGACATGATGCCGCTGGCCGAGGAAGAACTGACGGACTTTCTCGCCTCCGTCGACGAAGCGCTCGTCGTCGAGATGACCGCGACGGGGCAGTTCCGCGGCCTCATCCAGAAAGAGCTGGGCCGGTTCGGCCCGAAGATGCACAGCCTCCTGAAGTACAACGGCAACCCCTTCGAACCCGGCGAGATCGTCGAAGGGTTCGAAACCATAATCGACGGCGACGAGCCCGCACCGACGACGCGGTTCGTCCCGGCGGCAGGTGATTAATCATGAGTGCGTTCAACGCGATCGGCGAAAAACGAGAGGTAGAGCGAGACGAGTTCACGCCCGGCATCGAGCCGCAGGCGACGTGGTGTCCCGGCTGTGGTGACTTCAGCGTCCTGAAGGCGCTGAAAGGGGCAATGGCCGAACTCGGCAAAAACCCCGAGGAAGTGCTGTTGGTCACCGGGATCGGTTGCTCCGGAAAACTGAACAGCTACTTCGACAGCTACGGGCTGCACACCCTACACGGCCGCGCGCTCCCCGTTGCCCGCGCGTCGAAGATCGCAAACCCCGAACTCGAAGTCGTCGCGGCGGGCGGCGACGGCGACGGCTACGGTATCGGCGGGAACCACTTCATGCACACCGCCCGCGAGAACCACGATATGACCTATATCGTGTTCAACAACGAGATCTTCGGGCTGACGAAGGGACAGACCTCCCCGACCAGCCCGAAGGGACACAAATCGAAGACACAGCCGCACGGATCCGCGAAGGATCCCATCCGACCGCTGTCGCTCGGACTCACCTCGGGTGCGTCCTACATCGCTCGGACCGCAGCCGTAAATCCGAACCAGGCCCAAGAGATCATCGTCGAAGCCATCCAGCACGACGGCTTCGCACACGTCGACTTCTTGACGCAGTGTCCGACGTGGAACAAGGACGCCAAACAGTACGTTCCGTACGTCGATATCCAGCAAAACGACGACTACGACTTCGACATCAGCGACCGCCGCGAGGCCGCCGAGATGATGTACGAAACCGAGTCGGCGCTGTACGAGGGCGAAGTGCTGACCGGCCGGTTCTATCGGGACGAGAATCGACCCTCCTACGGACAGGAGAAACGCGCTATCGGTGAGATGCCGGAAGTGCCGCTGGCGGAGCGGTATCACGACGACAGCTACGAGTGGGAACGCAGCTACGACATGCTGGACGCGCACAAGTAACGACTCCACTACGGTGCGGACTTTTTTGAAGCCGGCTCCGAAGCGTGAACGAGCGGTACGAAAAGCCGGCGGAACGGCCCCGATGTTTACCTCGCCCCCGCGCGAAGCGTCGGGTGATGCGACTTCACTGGCACCGGCGGGATCTCCGACTCGCGGACAACCGAGGGCTGGCCGACGCCCCCGATCGACCGATCGGTCTCTTCGTATTCGACGACGACGTGTTAGACCACGCGAGCGAGCCGCGAGTGGCGTTCATGCTCGAAGCGGTTCGGAAGCTTCGGGCGGCCTACCGCGAACGCGGCTCGGAGCTCTTCGTTCGCCGCGGCGATCCGACCGCGGTGATCCCCGACCTCGTCGAGGAGTACGGGATAGAGTTCGTCTCGTGGAACCGCGATTACTCGGGGCTAGCCCGAGAGCGCGACGAGCGGGTGAGCGAGGCGCTCAAAGAGAGCGAGACGACGCCACAGCGGTTCCACGACGCCATCTGTCACGAACCGGGATCGATCACGACGAACGCTGGTGAGCCGTACTCGGTGTACACGTATTTCTGGAAGAAGTGGCGGGATCGAGAGAAGGGCGATCCGAGACCGATCCCGACGCTGGCCGACATCGAGACCGAGGAAGCGCCCATCCCGAGTCTCGCCGATCTCGGGTTCGAATCCCCCAGTGCCGACGTCCCGGCGGCCGGAACCGATACGGCTCGAGAACTGCTCGAGTCGTTTCTCGAATCGGACGTGTTCCGCTACGAGGAGGCGCGCGATTATCCGGCGAAAGGATGTACGTCCCGACTGTCGCCGCACCTGAAGTTCGGAACGATCGGGATTCGAGAGGTCGACGAACGAGTCAGAGACGTTCTCGAAGACGTATCGGGGAAGCACAGCGAATCTGTCGAGGAGTTCCGTTCTCAACTCGCGTGGCGGGAGTTCTACGCCCACGTGCTGTATTTCAATCCCGCGATCGTGACGAGAAACTACAGGGAGTACGAGAACCCGATCGAGTGGGTAAACGACGACGACCTGCTCGACGCGTGGAAACGGGGCGAAACGGGCTATCCGATCGTCGACGCCGGGATGAGACAGCTTCGCGAGGAAGCGTTCATGCACAACCGCGTCCGGATGATCGTCGCGTCGTTTTTGACGAAGGACTTGCTCATCGATTGGCGGCGAGGCTACGAGCACTTCCGAGAGCTGTTGGTCGATCACGACACGGCCAACGACAACGGCGGTTGGCAGTGGGCGGCTTCGACGGGGACCGACGCTCAGCCGTACTTTCGAATATTCAATCCGATGACACAGGGCGAGCGGTACGATCCCGACGCGGAGTATATAACCGAGTACGTTCCGGAGTTACGCGGCGTCGATCCGGACGTGATCCACTCGTGGCACGAACTGGCGCCGACCGAGCGACTCGACGCCGCGCCCGACTATCCCGAACCGATCGTCGATCACGGCGAGCAGCGGGAGCGAGCGCTCGCGATGTTCGAGCGGGCGAGAGGGGAAGACTGAGCGGGCGAGAGGGGAAGACTGAGCGGGCGAGAGGGGAGGACTGATCGTATCCGATCCTATATTGCGATGTGTTATCACGCATGCACGAAGTTTTAACAGGATTGCGAGAGAGTAATACAAATGGAGGACGATATAAATGCCTGAACATTCCAACCCCGAACTACCGCCGCTCCCGTACGACTACGACGCCCTCGAACCGTCGATCTCCGAGCAGGTCGTCACGTGGCATCACGACACCCACCACCAGGGCTACGTAAACGGCCTCGAATCGGCCGAGGAGACGCTCGCGGAGAACCGCGAGGCCGGCGAGTTCGGTAGCTCCGGTAGCGCGATCCGAAGCGTCACCCACAACGGCAGCGGACATTATCTACATACGCTGTTTTGGGAGAACATGGATCCGAACGGCGGCGGCGAGCCGTCGGGCGATCTCGCCGACCGGATCGAGGAGGATTTCGGCTCCTACGAGGGCTGGAAAGGCGAATTCGAGGCCGCTGCGGGCGCCGCGGGCGGCTGGGCGCTGCTCGTGTGGGACCCCGTCACCAAGCAGCTGCGCAACCTCGTCGTCGACAAGCACGACCAGGGCGCGCTGTGGGGGAGCCATCCGATCCTCGCACTCGACGTCTGGGAGCACTCCTACTACTACGACTACGGCCCGGACCGCGGCAGCTTCATCGACGGCTTCTTCGACGTCGTCGACTGGGACAACGTCGCAGAGCAGTACGAGAAGGCGCTCCAGCAGTAAGCGCCGTAGTCACACCACCGATTTCTTTCGACGTATCGCCGGCCAGCGACCGCTACGTTCGGATAGAGGAAACCTCAAGTGGCGAGCGGGGCAAAAACAGGTATGGAT
>CAYQWI010000224.1:0-4018 GCA_964421165.1 uncultured Natronomonas sp. | reverse complement strand
GCGCTTGTCGAGAAGAACCATCTCGGAAGGTTTTCCACTCGTCCGCCGATAGCTGGTGGTATGAAACTGCGGGTTCTCGGCCTCCTGTTGCTCGTCCCGCTCGTGGACGTCCTGTTGCTCGTCGTTCTCGCGACCGGGCTCGGACCGGTCACGATCGGTCCGGTGGCGACGGTCGCCGTCGTCGTCCTGACCGCGTTGCTCGGGATTCTCCTCGTCCGCGCGGAGGGGCGACACACGCTCCGGAAGATCCAGCGCAAGCTCGCTCGCGGCGAACCGCCGACCGACGAGCTGCTCGACGGCGCGTTCCTCCTGATCGCGGGAACGCTGATGCTCACGCCGGGGCTCATCACCGACTTGCTCGGCCTCCTCCTCGCGCTTCCGCCGACTCGCTATCCGATCCGGATCGTCGTCAAGCGGTACGTCGTCACGCCGTTTCTCGACAGTAAAAGCGGCGGATTCGCCAGCGGAAACGTCTACATCGGCGGCTTCCCGAGCGGTGACGGCGACGGAACCGAGTTCGACGAGGACTTCTATCGGGGCTCTCGGCCGGGACCGCAAGACGACGACACCATCGAGATGGACCCCGACGACTACAGATTCGAAGACGTCGACGATAGCGACGACTTTCGGGATCGGTGACCGTGCCACGACCCGACGAAGGGGAGCCGAAAAGAAACGTTTAAACGACCCACGACGCTACGATAAAACGCGCCTACCTAGGGCCAATAGCTCAGCTAGGTATGAGCGCTCGGCTGATAACCGGGAGGTCCTCGGTTCAAATCCGAGTTGGCCCACTCGGTTTTCGAACGGTCTTTGGCCGTTCGGAATCGGTGGCCAAACTCCCGTAGGCGTTTAATTTTCGCTGGATTAGCCTCTGAGCGAACGCTCCGTTCTCATCAACCCACGAGAGCCACATTCAAAAGCGCGTGACTGTCCGGGCTATCAGCCAAGGAACCAGCCGGTGAGAAGGATGTAGACGCCGACGGCTATCAACACGGCGGGGACGAGCCACCGCTCGACCCAGGCAGGCATCCCGATCGACGTGGCTTCGCGAGTGATCACCAGCGCGAGAGCGAATAAGAGGGCCGCACCGAAGAAATACATCGCCACGACGGCGGCCATCGTCGGCATCGAGAGTCCCGAGAAAAACGGGATAAACACGGCCAGGTTTTCTCCGCTCAGACCGACTCCTGCCGCCGCAACGACGCCAATTCGCTTCCATGAACTGGGAGCGTCCCGTGGTTCAGTGCGATCGGTTCCCGAGCGCCGCTGTGAGAGGTCCCACAGACCGATCGAGACGGGGATGAGGCCGAGGAGAAACGTCCACGATCGGAGAACATCGGCGGCGACGATCGCAGCGACGACTGCAGCGAGGAGACCAACTCCGAACCCGACGTAGTGACCGAGGAGAATCTCGAGTGATCGGTACTCCTCGTCCGCACAGAAGGCGACGAGAACGACGAGCGTATCGAGATGTGTGGCGACGAACAGCCACACCGCCACGAATATGACAGTCTCCACGGAGTATCACTCTCGCGATGGACCGATAAAACCGTGTTTTCGGTATCGATTCGACCGGGCGCTTTTGATCCGCAATCACGGTTTTTTCGCGACGTAGTACGGCATGATCTCGAACAGCCGGGCGATTCCGTCGTGTTTCCCGACGATCTCGAGCGGGACGAATCCACACGCGCGGAGCTGATGATACTGCTTCCGCGGCGTCGACAGATACATCTCGAACGGCTGGTTACCGTCGTATTGAATCTTGTACGGGTCGAAGAACCGCCTGATGTTTTCGGTGCTCAGATAAAACCGAGATAGAAAACCGTGGTCTAACACGAGAGCGGGAAACCGATACCACGCGTTTCGGGAGCTAAATGCGAGCGAGCCCTCGGGTTTCAACACCCGGTGAAACTCCTCGAGTGCCGCCAATCGGCTCGATTCCGGATGGATGCAATCGAGCCCGTTGTACGAGAACAGTACGTGATCGTAGGACCGATCGGCGACATCGAGATCGAGCGCGTTATCGACTCGAAATTCGATGTCGGGAAAGAGCTCTCGGGCGCGTTCGATCTGTTGGCGGCTTGTGTCGACTCCCAGAACGTCGAATCCCGATTCATCGAGTTCGCTCGTCGTTCGGCCGACGCCGCACCCGACATCGAGAACCGACTCACCCGGGGTGTAGTATCGATCGACGATCGTCCGTTCGGCCTCGAATAACCCGGTTTCGATCAACCGTTCGTACCGCGTGACGGTGGCGTCAGTGCTGAATCGCTCGATGTTTGTCTCCGTTATGTCGCTGATCTTCCCGGGGGATGTTTGATCCACGCGCTCGGATGGGCCAGTCATCTAAATATTCAATCATAGGTATAATTAAAAACAGAGAGCATTGTTCAAGAGTACGTATATGAAAGCAAACATATTGTAAATAGTATGTATAGTAGGTATCAACGAACCGTTAGCTCCCCGAAGAACAGATCTTCGGTGACTCCGGCGCTTTCGCGACATATAATCGAGTAGGACCGCCGTAGTGCACCGGAATTGTTTATCTCCTTACGCTTTGCTTTCGAAACGATTTATAAATAGCCGGTCGGAGATCCTTTCCGAATGGTCCCTCCCTCCCGAAACAGTGTGAACTATCTCACGAAAAGCCTCGCTCCGCTCGTCGAGAGACGGACGTACAAAAACGCGCTGTATCTCGTGCTCTCGTTCCCGCTCGGTTTCCTCTATTCGACGTTTCTGGGATTCGGCTTCGTATTCGGCGTCGGCCTCTCTTTCATCGTCTTCGGGATTTTTATCCTCGGCTTGTTGCTTTTTTCCATTCAGCTTTTGACTGTGTTCGAACGGTGGCTCTCGGCCGCTCTGCTCGGAGTCGAAATCGAACCACCGGACGACGTCGTTCCGACCGAGACGCTCTACGACAGTGTAAAGATACGCGTCGACGCCGGTTCGACGTGGCGTGGTCTCGGCTTTCTCACGCTCAAGATCTGGTTCGGGATCGTCGGTATCCTCCTGTTGATTGCGTTTTCGACGGCGTTTTCGATGGTTTCGGCGGTCGTTCGGCGACCACACGAGATAGAGTTCGGGGAACTGAACGGCGAACCTGTGGTGTGGACCGTCGAGACGCTCCCGGAGACGGCCCTCGTCGTCGTGATCGGCCTCGTCGGAATGATCTTTCTCGCCCATCTCGCGAACGGGTTCGCCTACGTCGCCGGAAGGATGTCCATAACGCTTCTCGGCGCTTGTCGATCGGAAACGTAACGGGAGCTTTCGACGTTCGCGGCGGCCGGCACGTGGTCCATCCCGCTCGTGTCCTTCGAATATCCGAATAGAGATGTTCTACCACTCGCATTTCTGTCGTACGCGTTGTGAGCGATCGCTCAATCGACTACGGGTGATTTAACGGGCGGATACCGGCTTCACGCAGATTGTAACAAAATCCGCTTCGTGCGTTGTTCAACTGTGCCTGCCGACGAGTGCCGTCCGATCGAAGCTCTGCCCACGGCGACACAGCTGTGGGTAGTCGGCGTGCTCTTTTTCGGGGTCGGTGACACCGCGACGACGATTGTCGGGCTCAAAACAGCCGGTGTCATCGAAATTCATCCCATCGCCGCCACGCTTTTCGAACACTCCGTGTTCGCTGCAATGTTCGTGTTAAAATCGGCCGCCTTCGGAATCAGTTATCTCCTCTGGAGATTGGCGCCTGCGCCCTACTCGGCGGGCGTTCCGCTCGGCGTCGCCGCCCTCGGCTTAGCCGTCACCGTCTGGAACAGCTTCGTTTTGGCGGTGGCGATCGCGCCGTAGCCATCGGTTTTATTCGGAGGTCGTCTCGTCCGCCCCATCGTCCGCTTCGTATTTCGCTTCTAACTCCTCGATTCGTCGTTCGAGCTCGTCGATTCGCCCTTCATCGGGCGTTTCCTCGCGCTGCGACCGGTTGAACAAGAATAAAAACACGAGTATGCCGGCGATCACCACGAGGGATCCCAGGAGTATAAAAAAGATGAAGCCGATGATAAGC
>CAYQWI010000223.1:0-4030 GCA_964421165.1 uncultured Natronomonas sp. | reverse complement strand
TCGCCGGTCCCAAGACTGCGGATGCGGCGAACGCTCGGATCTCGTTCATCGAAGGACCTGACGGCTACGTCGTCGAACTGGTCGAAGACCTCTCCTAGCCCTCCGAGCAATCGCAGCGTCCGCGCTCTAGCAGTTCGATAACGTCGAACTGGGTGTTACAATTCTCACAGACGACCCGGACATCGATCAGCGTACGGAAGGTTCCGAGACCGAGTTGGTCGGCGTTCCGCAGCTGTTTGAGTTTCCCTTCAGTGACCGAATCCACCCTACCGCGGAGTTGCTGAATATTTTGTATTTCACGCTCGATCGGATCCGTTTTCTTCGGCGTGTACTCCGCGCCGCGGTGTTTTTTGAGATACGTTCGGATCGATTGATACGTGACGAAACCCTGTTTGAGGCCCTCGACGTCGAGGCCGTCGCGTTCGAGCCGACGACGGATCCGCGTTCCATCCCCGGTACTATCGTCCGTCAGTAGTCGGTAGATGTTTTCGACTTCCCCATCGAGCGGCCGAATGTTCGATTCTTCGAAGGCGTGTTCGAGGAGTTGGTGGTTGAAATACGTCGCCAGATCACGGAGGCTGTGGCGATCTTCCGTCGCGGTCCAGAGCCGCTCCAGTTCAGCCCCTAACGACCCCATTTCGTACTCTTCGATGAGGCGGGCGACCGTACTCCGTCGTCCCCGGACAGTGTCGAGGTGACCGTCGGCGTCAGCCATGTACACCTCTACAGAGAAGCGGGCAGAGTGTCTCGGGGCTTGACCCCGAGGTACTTCGCAATTACGTGGCAGCCGGCTGTAGCTTTTTGTTCGACGTTTCCCGACGGATATCGAAGTTCTCGGTGGCGAAAACGCCGTCTCCGACGGCTATAGTAACAACTGGAACTATGTACACACTGATCGCAGAGCTGTCATGCGATCAAATGTGTATTGACTTCCAGTGGCTACTATAGTGTTCGTATACGCTTTCTAACGGATTCTCACTCTGCGGCTTGCTTCCATTCCCGAAGCCCGACGACCGTCCCGTCGAGCGTCTCGGCGTCAGCTTCCGTCGCCGCCCACCAGAACATCGGCGCGATCTCCGCAGGCGTTCGCCCGTTCGCATAGTCTGTCAATTCCGTCTCCACCTGTCCGAGATCCAACACGCCGATACACTGCTCGGATTCGACGGCGAACTGACGCGCGAGCGCTTCCGCCGCCGCCTTCGAGACGGCATAGCACCCGTAGCCCGCGGTCGCATCCCGGGCGATTCGTCCGGAGGGGACGACCACCCGTGCGCTGGGTGTCAGGTGCGGGCTGGCCTCTCGAACGGTCGTAAAGACGCCGCGAACGTTGGTCTGAAACGTATCGTCGAACGCGGAGTACGACGATTCTGCCAGCGGTGTCTCCCTGGGTGTTCCGTGATACACACCGGCGTTCGCGATGACGCAGTCGATCCCGGAGCTCGCTCCGGCGCGAGCTGCCGTCTCCATCAGTCGCTCGACATCGAACTCGTCACGCACGTCCGCGCGCACCGTCGTCACTGTTCCCCCTTCGGCTTCGATTTCGGCTGCGACCGATTCGAGTCCGTCACGGTCTCTGGCACACGTCACAACGTGGACGCCCTCCTCGGCGAACCGCGCTGTGACTGCTCGCCCGATCCCGCGCGAACCGCCGGTCACGACTGCAGTGTCCATATCGACTCTTCGACCGGAACCCTCAAGATCGTTTCTCCGTGGTACCGTCCGCCACACCCGATTTAATGTGATATCCGGCCGTACGGCTCGATATGGCGCATTCTCGCTCTGTCGTGGTCGTTGGCTCGGGATTCGGTGGGCTCTCCTCGGCGTGTTATCTCGCCGACGCCGGATTCGACGTGACGGTTCTCGAAAAGAACGGCGGCCTCGGTGGCCGCGCGTCTGTCCTAGAGACTGATGGGTTCCGATTCGACATGGGTCCCTCCTGGTATCTAATGCCCGATGTCTTTGAACGCTTCTTCGGTCACTTCGACCGCGAGCCGAGCGATTTCTACGAACTCGAACGGCTCGATCCCCACTATCGGATCTTCTTCAAAGACGGCGACGTGGCCGAGGTCACCTCCGATCGCGAAGAGATGTACGAGTTGTTCGAATCCTACGAGGCCGGTGGTGGGGATGCCCTCGAAGAGTATCTCGAAACGTCGAGCGATCACTACGACATTTCGATGAACCAGTTCGTCTACGAGGATCGCCCCCGACTCAGAGACTGGATCGACCTCGACGTGATTCGAGCGACACCCGTCGGTCTCCGGTTACTCGGTACGATGGACGGGTACGTTTCGAAGTACTTCGAACACCCGAAGCTCCGACAGATCATGCAGTACTCGCTGGTCTTTCTCGGCGGCGCTCCCCACAACACGCCGGCAGTCTACAATATGATGGGTCACGTCGATTTCAACCTGGGTGTCTACTATCCCGAAAACGGGCTCAGCTCCGTCGTCGATGCCTGCGTCGAGTTGGGTGAAGCGTTGGGCGTCGAGTACGTGACCGACGCCGAGGTAACCGAGATCGTCAACCGGCGCGACGGCTTCACCGTCGAATCCGCCGCGGGCGAATTCGAGGCCGATCTCGTCGTCAGTAACGCCGATTACGCCCACACTGAGCGCGAGTTACTTCCCGAACACGAACGGCAGTACGACGACGAGTACTGGGACTCCCGAACGTACTCGCCGTCCGCGTTTTTACTCTATCTCGGCGTCGAGGGCGATGTCGACCCGCTGGAGCACCACACGCTGGTGTTGCCAACTGACTGGAACCGCCACTTCGAACAGATTTTCGACGATCCGGCCTGGCCGGAGGATCCGGCCTACTATCTCTGTGTCCCCTCGAAAACCGACGACAGCGTCGCCCCGGACGGACACTCGAACCTCTTTGCGCTCGTTCCGATCGCGCCCGGACTGGACGACACCGAGGACGTTCGGACGTGGTACCGCGACCTCATCCTCGACGATATCGCCGAACATACGGGCGTCGAACTCCGCGATCGGATCGTTTTCGAGGAGTGCTTTTCGGTTTCGGAGTTCGCCGATCGGTACAACAGTATCGACGGGACGGCCCTCGGTCTCGCACACACGCTGCGACAGACCGCGATCTTTCGACCGCCACACCGATCGTCGGCCTGTCCGGGGCTGTATTTCACCGGTTCGTACACCACGCCCGGGATCGGCGTCCCGATGTGTCTGATAAGCGGCGAACACACGGCAAATGCGGTGATAGACGACGTTTCATCATAGCATGACCGCTCTAGCCCTCGAGCGTGTACTGCCGGACGAATCGAGCACTGCGGGATATCTGCTTCGGCTCTCGCGACCGCGGTTTTGGCTGTATCTCGCCGGTCCCGTTATCCTCGGTGCCGTGTACGCTGCTGAACACCCTTCGAACCTCTTTGACCCGATTGCCGTGGCGCTTTTTCTGTACTTTCTGGTCCCGGCCAACGTCTTCCTGTACGGTGTCAACGACATCTTCGACGCCGAGATCGACGCCGAAAACCCGAAAAAAGATCGGCGGGAAATCCAGTATCGCGGGGATCGGATCGTACCGTTCCTCGTCGTTCTCACGGGGGCGCTCGGCCTCGCGTTCCTCCCGATGATCCCCGCGTTCGGTGCCGTCGCGATGGTCGCGTTTCTCGCTCTTTCCGTCGAGTATAGCGCCCCGCCGCTTCGGTTCAAGACGACGCCGATCCTCGATTCGGTCTCGAACGGGCTGTACATCCTCCCGGGCGTCGTCGCGTACGTGGCGGTCGCCGGAACGGCTCCACCGGCGGTCGCCGTTCTCGGTGGCTGGCTCTGGGCGATGGCGATGCACACGTTCTCGGCGATCCCGGACACCGAGCCCGATCGGGCGGCCGGCATCGAGACGACTGCGACCCGGTTCGGTGAGACGAGAACGTACGCGTACTGCGGTCTTTGTTGGCTCACAGCGGCAGTTGCGTTCGCGTCCCTGCACCCGCTCTTTGCAGTTATCTTCGGCATCTATCCGGCCTTCGTCGCCTTCGTCGCCGTCTCGGACGTTCCCGTCG
>CAYQWI010000222.1:0-4047 GCA_964421165.1 uncultured Natronomonas sp. | reverse complement strand
CAAAGCGCGTCGTTGAAGCAGGAAGCCCCGGGGCTTGACCCCGGGGTGCGTTCACAGCATCGCGTTGCAACTCCCGGAGTAGTCGGTCGGGGAGATTCGTAGGAACTGGCGAGTTGCAGTATCAGTACGATTTCGGCAGCCCGAGCGCCTTCGTTCCGAGGTAGTTGAGCGCGAGCTGTTGGGTGATCGGCACCAGCCGCGTGAGCCGCGCCTCACGAAGGTAGCGCTCGACGTCGTACTCGCGGGCGACGCCGAACCCGCCGTGGGTCTGGACGGCCGCGTCGGCGGCGGTGAACGCGGCTTCGGCGGCCAGGTACTTCGCCATGTTCGATTGGATCCCGGCGTCGCTTCTCGATCCCTCGTGGATCCGATCCGCGGCGCTGTAAACGACCTGTTTGGCCGCCTGAACGCGCGCGTACGCGTCGGCGAGCGGGTGCTGGATCGCCTGATTCGACCCGATCGGCGCGTCGAACACCTCGCGTTCGGCGGCGTAGGCCGCCCCCGTCTCGACGGCCGCCTCGCCGAGACCGATACATTCGGCGGCGATGACGACTCGCTCCTCGTTCAGCCCGTCGAGAAGCTGATAGAACCCCGCGCCCTCCTCGCCGATCAGCCGGTCGGCAGGTACGCGGAGGTCCTCGAACCACAATTCGAAGGAGTGGACGCATCGGGCGGCGGTTTTCGGAATCGCCTCCATCTGGAGCGTCCCCGCATCGAGCGCCTCCTCGACGTCGACGAGGAACATCGAGATCCCGTCCGTCCGGCGCTCGACCTCGGATTTCGGCGTCGTTCGGGCCATCGCCACGAGATAATCCGTCTGGTCGACCCGGGAGATCCAGATCTTCTGGCCGTTGAGAACGTACTCGTCGCCCTCGCGCTCTGCTCGCGTCTCGATCGAGGTCGAATCAGATCCCGCGTTCGGCTCCGTCAGGCCGAGCGACTGCACAGATTTCGTTCCGTCGGCGAGTTGCGGTAACAGTTCTTCTTTCAGCTCCTCGCTGCCGTAGTTGACGATGGGCGGGACGTTGTAGATCCCGCCGTGGATCGATTGGGCGGCGGCGAACCCGCCGGCGCGGCCGATTTCCTCCATCATCACGACGACTTCGCTCGTCGTCAGCCCCGGCCCGCCGTACTCTTCTGGGACGAGCGCGCCGAGCCATCCGTCCGCCGCGAGCGTGTCGACGAACTCTTCGGGGAACTCCTCGGCTTCGTCCTTCTCGCGCCAGTACTCGTCGCCGTACTCCGCACAGATCTCGCGGATACTGGTCTGTATCAACCGCTGTTGTTCGGACAGCGATACGGTTTCCGTCGCCGTGTCGAAGGATGTCACTACCCGAACCAACAGCGGAGAGGTAGAAAAACCCATCCACCTGATCTCGTTCGACGATGGAAACGCATTTGCCGCCGCGGGGGGTTGTCCCGGTAATGACCAGCGTCAAGCAGTTCCGGGTCGAGGAGCCGGCAACGGCCGGATCACTCGGAACCGGTGCGTTCGTCTTCACCGACGATTACTCCGTGTTCGACTGGGGCAAGATGCCCGATTCGATCCCGAACAAGGGAGCGTCGCTGTGTGCGATGGGGGCCGCGAACTTCGAGCGACTCGAACGCGAGGGGATCTCGACCCACTACCGCGGCGTCGTCAGCGGCGGCGACGTGGTCGAACTCGATTCGGTCGCTGCTCCACCCAGAGAGATGGCGATCGAGCTGACGCAGGTCCCGTCGCTTCCCCACGAGGGTCGCGAGTACGACTACCACGCCTACCACGAGTCCGCGGGTGACAACTACCTGATTCCGCTCGAGATCGTCTTCCGGAACACTGTCCCTGTCGGATCCTCGCTGCGTTCGCGCGGCGAGCCGGGCGATTTCGGTCTCGAGTACGCCGAGTGGCCCGACGAACCGGTCGATCTCCCCGACCCGATCGTCGAGTTCTCCACGAAGTACGAGGAATCCGATCGGTATCTCTCCCGCGAGAACGCGGATTTCATCGCGGGAAACGCCGACATCGACGACCTCGAAGCGCTCGCCCGCACGGTCAACGATATCGTGACCGAAACCGCCGAAACCGCCGGTTTAAAACACGAGGACGGCAAGATCGAGTGTCTGTACATCGACGGCGAGGTTCGGGTCGCCGACGTGGTCGGCACGTTCGACGAAAATCGCTTCTCCTACGAGGGGCAACAGCTCTCGAAGGAGGTTATTCGCCAGTATCACAAACGCGCCCAGCCCGAGTGGGTCGAGGCGGTCACGGCGGCGAAATCGCGGGCGAAAGACGAGGGGATCGCCGACTGGCGAACCCTCTGTGAAGTCGAGCCCGAACCGCTCGACGACCACGTTATCGACGCCATTCGGGACATGTATACGGCCGGCGCGAACGCGTACATCGACCGCGAGCTGTTCAGCGCGCCGCCGCTCTCCGAGGCGGTCGACTCGCTCCGGCGACTCTGACACGGTTGGAGCGGAAGCCCATCCCCTTTAGGGGTGGGTCTGAGCGGGAGACATGGAGAAACTATCACGTTCCATCGTCCGCCTCCGACACCGACTCCCGAACCGCTGACGTTTTCTATGCTCCCCTGTCAGCTACGCCCACGTGAACCGCGCCGAACTCCTCTTTGCCGTCCTCGTCGGGATCGTTCAGGGGATCGTCGAGTGGCTCCCCATCTCCAGTCAGGGCAACGTCTCGATCGTCGTCACGCTCGTTTCGGACGTCGATCCCGTCGTCGCCGTCGATCTCGCGCTGTTCGTCCAGCTCGGGACGATCCTCTCGGCGGCGACGTACTATCGCGCCGATATCGCCGATGCGCTCCGCGCCGCTCCCGGCTGGCGACCCGATTCGGCGTACAGCCCGGCGAACGCGGACACGACGTTCATCGTCCTCGCGAGCGCCGCGACCGGCGTCGTCGGCATTCCGCTGTATCTCACCCTCCGGGAGGCGGTGTCGGGGCTCGCGGGGGGGCTGTTCATCGCGCTGATCGGCGCGCTGTTGGTGATAACTGGACTCCTCCAGCGGGCGAGCGAATCCGTCGACATCGCCGGCAGGGAGACGCCGACGCTGTTCGATACCTTGCTCGTCGGCGGGCTCCAGGGCTTTACCATCCTCCCCGGTATCTCCCGGTCGGGGACGACTGTCAGCGCCATGCTGCTCCGCGGGTACACCGGTCCGGCCTCGCTTCGACTCTCGTTTCTGCTCTCGATCCCTGCGAGCTTCGGCGCGGCCGTCCTCGTCGTCGCGACCGGCGGTGGACTGCCCGGAATTTCGCCGCTGGCCGCGCTCGTCGCGCTCGTCACGAGCGCTCTCGTCGGCTATCTCACTATCGACGCGCTGATGCGGTTCGTCGAACGCGTCCCCTTCTGGCTCGTCTGTGTCGCGTTAGGCGGACTCGCCGTCGTCGGTGGGATCGCGATCATCTGAGCCTTCTTCGGAAGGCGGGTCGGGCGGTTCGAACGCCGCGACGAGGAGTTCGACCGGGCGCGTCTCGCGCAACTCGTCCCACGGCCGATCCTCGAACAGCGCGATGGTTCCGACGACGAGCAAGCCGACGGCGAAAAGTAGTGCAGTGGTTCGGTCCATGAGGACAGCCGACGGGATCGCGAGCACCGCGGCGAAAAGTGCGGCGAAGCCGGCCATCCGAACCGGTGCGTCGAGCGTTCGATCGGCGAGCGTCGAGGCGAACTCGAAGATTGTCGAACCGCCGGCTGCGCGTTCGAAGAAGCCGACGAGTCGGTCCAAAATCGCGATGAACGGCCCGACTGTCCACGTCTCCCGGAGATCGATGACGATCACGTCGGGGTCGGGCTCGGCGGTCAGCCAGCGATAGAGATAGGAGCCGCGAACGTACGCCGACAGCGTCCGGCCGATCGCGGTCACGGTTCGGTACGTTCGGGAGCGTTCGAGCATCGCTATTCGATCCGCTCGACCGTCGGTTCGATCGTCGTCACGCCGAGATCGAGCGTCACGCTGTCGCCCTGTCTGAGCGAGCTTCCCTTGAACCTGACGCCGCTCGTCGTCTCCCGAACCGCGAGTTCGGCGGTGATCGTCACGTCGCGGTT
>CAYQWI010000221.1:0-4049 GCA_964421165.1 uncultured Natronomonas sp. | reverse complement strand
CTGTAATATAAAAGGATGAGCTGATGGACGGCGAACCGGATCTCGATCGGACGGTCCGGTTCGTCTTCGTCGGAATCGGGATCGGGTTCCTGTCGCTTTCGGCGTTTCTCATCCGTCACCTCGGCCCGGCGGCCGCCGATGCGGAGGGGCCCGTCGGCGGCGCGGCGATCGCGATCGTGCTCGCGGCCGGGTTCGGGCTGTTCTTTCTCGTGAGCGGCGTCAAGGGGACTGTCGAGTGACGTCATCGTTTTTCGGTGTGAGCAGCTTGATCGTCACGACGTTTCCCCGCGGATCGTTATCCTCGAACGAGAGCGTTCCCCCGGATTGTTCGACCGCCCAGTGGACGAACCACAGCCCCATCCCTTCGGGATGAAACGTCGGCGAGAGCGGCGTTTTCCCCGTCACGACGTCCCGCTCCATATTTGGGATCGTCGGGCCGTTGTCGGCGATTTCGATACTGACTAGCGGTTCATCGACCTCGACTGTCACGTCGACCGTGGGATCCGCTCGATCGTTGTGTACGATCGCGTTTTCGATCAGTTCGCGGAGCGCCCGCTGTATCTCCGACACCGACGAAACCATCGCCGATCCCGGGAGTTCCCACGTCAGTTCGACGGACGGGTTTCGGTCACGTTCGGACCGGAGTAGCGGCTCGAAAACGGCGACGAGATCGAGCGGTCGGGTGTCGGTTGTCCCCGTGAGCAGATCGACGATGTGATGGTGGTGTTCGAAAATCGAAAGCAGCCGGTCACACGCGGTCTCGATCCGAGCGACGTTTGCAATATCGTGGCCCTCCGGCCGCTCGTCGAGCAGTCGTGCCGTTCCCGAGATGACGTTTATCTGGTTCCGTAAACTGTGTTGTAACAGCCTGTCGACGGCACGAAGGTGCTCGTCGCGAGCCCTTCGGTCCGAGATGTCACGTCCGATACCGACCACGCCAACGAGTTCCTCGTCGATAACGAGTCGGCGCTTTCGGAACTCGTAGGGGATCTTCATACCGTGGTTCGTGACGACCGTCGCTTCGAGAACATCGCTCCCATCCGCCAGAGCGGTCGAAATCGATTCCGAGACTCGTTCGGCGTCCGCTTCGACGAAGAACTCTTCGACGTCCATCTCTCGGAACTCCGACTCGTCGTACCCCGAAACCTCGACGAGTGCGTCGTTCCAGCGCTCCAGCGTTCCGTCCGCGTTGATCACATAAAAGACGTCGTGGAGGGTGTTCAACGCGCTCTCGACGAACTCCCGCTCCTTTCGGAGCGACGCGTGTAACTCCCGTACTGGCGTTTCGTCGACGACGACCGCCTGACCGATATCTTCGCCGTCGTAGCGACCGGGGGCCGTCGAGACCCGGATCTCTCTGATTTCGCCGTCGTCCCGATGGAGTTTCATCTCCGTTGGGCCGGTCGAGCGCTTCCCTTCGACGACGGCCAAAAGCTCCTCTCGTGCGGTGTCGCGGTCGTCGGGGTGGATAAACTCGAAGATCGATCGTCCGACGAGGGCGCTTTTCGATTCGAGTCCCAGAAGTTCGACGACAGCGTCGTTTCCCCACACGATCTGTCCGTTCGAATCGAAGAGATTGATCGGGGCCGGAGAGGTCTCGATCAGCTGCCTGTATCGCTGTTCGCTCTCGATTACGTTTTCGACTGTCGTCACTGGAAACGTCTCCGTAATCCGATCGAACGCGTTCAAAAACCACTCAGGTAAGAACATGTTCTCCCCGATCCCAACTAGCTTACAATCGCCCGATACGGTTGTAAGTGTTGGCCGTTCAGGGATTGTATCCGGCGTCTCGCCATCCAGATGTCATGTTCTTCCGCCCCTCTCGATCGCGTCCATCACGCGCTCGTGGAACGCTTCGAGGACGGCCGACTCGTCCTCGGCGAGCACGACGTCGCTCGCCATGAGCGTCGCGAGCCCGAACGCCCGCGGGGTCGGCGACTCGACTCGTCGAACCGAGAGTTCGATCTCCCCGCGTTCGACCCCGCGGAGAAACGCCTCGATGGCGTCGATGTCGAGTTTGTCTTCGAGGATCTCCCGGTACGTTTCCTCGATGACGGCGAAGTCGTCTTTCCCGTCGGCGAAGCCGAGAAGCATCTCGCTCGAGACCTGCTGTTGGCTCGCGGATTTCTCGTAGCCCTTGTAGCGTTTCAGTATCATCAGCGATCGAGTCGCGTTGATCCGGAAGTACCGCTTGAGCAGGTCCGTCCCGGAGAGCGCGGCGCGGAGATCGCTTCGGGCCTCGCCCGGCCGGATGTCCTCGACGATCCGTTCGATGTCGACCTTCCGGTTCAGCGGCATCGAGATCGTGAACCCGTGATCCGCGACCGCTAGCTTGACGTTGGCGTTCGCCCGCTGTGCGCACCGGTAGGCGAGTAGCCGCGAAAAGCCATCGTTGAACCGCCGGCCGTAGTTCGCGTGGACGTAGTAGTTGCGCCGGTACTCCTCTCGGTCGAGTTCGACCTCAATCGCGAGCCGTCGATCCGTCGAAACGCTCCCGGCCCCGGCGTAGCGTTTCTGTGCGTCGAACATTCGCGTCACCGCCCGGACCGTGTTCTCGTCGATCGGAAAATCCCGGAGCCACCGTCTGACATCCGGCGGGCCGCCCGACTCCAGACGGTCGAGGAGTTCCCGCTGAAAGTACAGGATCTCACGTCCCAGATCGTAGCTCAACGGCAGCCGTTCGGAGAACCACGACGGAACGGTCGGGCGGGCGCTCGTCGGGTCGACGTACACCTTCGACCCTCTGCGATACCGGTATTCGTAGCGTTCGCCGCCGAGGACGAACACGTCGCCCGGCTCCAGCGTGTCGAGATAGGACTCATCGAGCTGGCCGACCCACTCTTTTCCAGAACGAGTCGCGACATCGCAGGTGAACGAGTCCGGGATCGTTCCGATGTTCGTCATATAAATGACCCGGGCGAGTCGGCCGCGCTTGCCGACGAGCGCCGTTCCGGGCTCGAACTCCTCGTAGTGATGCTCCCCGCCGGGCGGGTCGTTCTCGTCGCGCCACACTTTCGCGTAGACGTTTTTGTCCTCCATTCCCTCGTACGCCGCCGTCAGATATCGGAACAACGATTCGTAGGCGTCGTCCGCGTAGTTCCGGTAGGGATAGGCGCTTTCGAGGATGTCTCGAATTTCGGCTTCCGGTCGCGGGCCGTTGATCGCCATTCCATACACCTGCTGAGCCGCTACGTCCTGTGCGTTTTCGGGGACGAAGACGCGGTCGACGAACCCCGATTCGGCCTTTTTCAACATCACCGCACATTCGACGAGCTCGTCCCGATCGAGTGCGATCACGCGGCCTTTGACCGTCCGACCGAGCCGATGACCCGCCCGTCCGACGCGCTGGAGCAGGGCGGCAACGCTTTTCGGGGAGCCGACCTGGACCACGAGATCGATGTACGGCATATCGATACCCAACTCCAGGGACGTCGATGTCGTCACCACGTCGAGATCGCCGTTTTTCAGGCCGTTCTCGATCTCCGCTCGGCGCTCCTTCGACAGCGAGCCGTGGTGACAGCCGGAGTTCGACGCGTCGTAGCCGCCGCGTTCGCGGAGGTTGTGCAACACCCGCTCGGCTCCCGACCGCGTGTTCGTAAAGACGAGCGTGTTCGTGTGCTCGGAGACGAGGTCGTCGAGTTCGGCGTAGAACCGGTCGGTGACGACCTCGCGTGGCGTGTTGATGAGGTCGTCCGTCGGACACCCCAACTCGATGTCGAACTCCCGGACGAAGCGGGCGTCGACGATGTCGAACTCCCGGGGGTGCCAGCCGTCCGACGTTCGCGTTCCGCCGACGAGAAACTCACCCACCGTCTCGAGCGGTTCGACGGTCGCCGAACAGCCGATCCGAGTCGGGGAGGCCTCACACATCCGATCGAGCCGTTCGAGCGACACCGACAGATGCGTCCCGCGTTTGTTGTCGGCCAGCGAGTGAATCTCGTCGACGATGACGTACTCGACGGTCTCGAGTTTCTCTTTGAACTTCGGGCTGTTCAGCAAGATTGCGAGCGTCTCCGGCGTCGTGTTGAGGATGTGCGGCGTCTCTTCGA
>CAYQWI010000220.1:0-4053 GCA_964421165.1 uncultured Natronomonas sp. | reverse complement strand
TGAGCCGCATGGAGTCTTCGGCCATCTGCATACCGAGTTCGGTATCGTACTCGGTGTCGTCGAGCATCTCCCGCATCTCGGCCTCGTGATCGGCCCCCATCGGGTGGAACGATTCGTCCGCGTTGTTGTCGTTGTCCCCGCAGCCACAACCGCCGTGACCGCAGGAGTCGTCGTCTCTACTCATTTGATAATCACCGTTTGAATCCGTGAAACCGCCACGGTTGTTATCCGCTCCGAGCGCGCTCGACACGATGTCATTCGCCAATCACCGTGTGTTGAACGCCCGAAGTGGGTTCCAGATAGTGCAAATAAACACCGGTCTCGCCGAATCTACCGCCCGGTTCGGAATATCGGTTGGACGTCCTATCGGACTGATCCGCGACGGCGGAGCGCCCCGTAACGACCTCGATGGCTGGAGGTTCGAGAGCGAATCCGTCGTCCGTTTCGGCGAGTTCGTTCAGTACCTGAAATTCGCGTTTGCCCGTATCGTCGATGAACTGTCTCACCCTGGCCGCTCCGAACCGATCGACCCCCGTCGGGTTACCGAATTCGGACGCCGGAAATAAATCATCGGATTTCGAAAGACGAAGGGTCGAATCGATCCCTCTTGTCCGAAGTACATCAACGGATTTCCGCCTGTCGGCACCGGGCACTGCCATCAAGGTGGGTCTTTGAGCGAACGATAATAAATACACATCATTTCCCTCCCCCATCGAGCATTAGGGGCCCGTAATCCTTCGTTTTGGCGCAATTCGGCACCCTTAAACAGAGGGCGCACATACCCCCCTAGTCTATCTCTCTGAAGGAGTCTTCGGCCGCTTCGAGCGTCAGGCGAACGTCCTCGTCGGTGTGGCTGTCCGTAAGGAAGTTTCGCCGGACTGGTTTCGGAACCATGAGTACGCCCCGATCGAGCATCGTCATCCGGTACTCGTGGTATCGCTCGTCGTCGTGATGCTGGGCGATCTCGCGGTGAGTCTGCGGTTGGCGATCCATGAAATACGTCAAAAAGACGGTCCCGTATCTGCTCACGTGCGCGTCGAGGCCGACGTCTTCGAGTATATCTTCGAGGCCGTCACAGATCTCGTCGCGTTTTTCCCGCGCCCGCTCGTGGAACTGCCGCGATTCGAGCTGTTCGATGGTCTCTTTCGCAGCAGCGAGTGAACTCGCGTGTGCGTTGTATGTGCCGCCGAATGAGACGTCGCCGCCGGCAGTGTGGAACTGCTCCATCAGCTCCGCTTTGCCGCACAGGATGGACATCGGATAGCCGTTCGCGACGGCTTTTCCCATCGTCGTCAGATCGGGCGTTACGTCTTCGATCCGCTGGACCCCTCCGATATCGTGTCTGAATCCGGTCACCACTTCGTCGAAGATCAGAACGATCCCGTGCTCGTCGGTGAGCTCCCGAAGCCCCCGCAGATACCCTTCCGTTGGCGGGATACACCCCATGTTATGCGAGACGGGTTCCAGAATGATTCCCGCAATCTCGTTTTCGTGTTCTTCGATTGTCGCCTCGACAGCGTCGAGGTCGTTAAACGGGAGAACGACCGTTTCGTCCGTCGCCGCTTCGAGCATCCCCGAACCAAACGGTGCCTTCGATCCCGGTGTTCCATCGAGATGGTTCGTCGCGACCGGGTCGTACCAGCCGTTGTACTGCCCCTGAAATTTGATGATCTTCTTTCGCCCTGTCGCCGCCCTCGCGACCATGATCGCCCGCGCGACCACTTCGGAGCCGGTAACGCCGAACAGGACGCGCTCGGCGGACGGAACCCTGTCTTTGATCATCTCAGCGAGTTCGACCTCCCGCTCTGTCGTTCCCATCCCGAACAGATCCTGCTCGTCCAGCGCGTCCGAAGCCGCTCGGTTTATCTCCTCTTCGCTGTGTCCGAGCACGATCGCTCCCCACGCTTGCAGGTAATCGACGTACTCGTTTCCGTCCACGTCGACGACCCTCGATCCGTCGCCGCGTTCGAAACTGAGTGGAAAATCGAACGTTCGAGCGTAGCTACTCACGCCGCCCGCAAGGCTCTCTTCGGCACGATCCATCAGCGCCGCCGATTCGCTCATTCGATCCCTCTCCAGAGAATCCATAGCATGACAAAATTTCCGGGTTCGCTTAGCCTTGTCGATTGATCACATCCCTCTCGATAGCTGTGGCTGGCTGAACGGGTTTCGCAGATCGGGGCGACTCGCCTGTCTGCTCACGCTAACAGCGCTCGAATCACTGTACCAAACCCGGCAGCCCCGATGACGAACGAGACGAGTCCGCCAATTCCGGTGAGCACGAGCGCCCCGTTGATGGCACCTGCGACGAGCAGCGGCTTAAACCAGCCGTCGTCGATCCCGACGAGCCGATCCGCGATCGCGAGGTAGGCGATGATCGCGCCGAAGATCCAAAGCAGGTACGCCGCGAACACCGACGCGATCGCGATCGGGATCCCGATGATCGTGATGACGAACAGGATCGCCAGTACGATGACGCCGAGCAGGGCGAGGATACCGTAGAGAACGCTTTCGAGCGGGGTCGAAACGACATCAGCCATCCGGGCTTTCGTGTATTCGGGACTGATCGCGACCAAAATCGCGCCGAGGACGACAGTCGTCACGAACGTCCAGACTGCGCTGCCGGCCAACCCGACACCGGTTCGGACCGGAACGTCGAGGTCAGGAGCGGCTTGGAGGAACTCTACCGCTGTGAGGGGTGCGAACATCATATACTCTATGAACACTGTCCGCGCTTCGGTATTTAAACCCACGAACGGGGTCCGTTCCCCGCTACAGATCTTTTCCGCCGTTGGCGTCGATGACTTCGCCGGTGATGAACGACGAGGCGTCGCTCGCGAGGAACGCGACGACCTCCGCGATCTCGTCGCTGGTGCCGAGGCGGCCGAGCGGCGTGTCGTTCCGGATCTGCTCTTTGATCTCTTCCGGAAGCTCTTCGACCATGCTGGTCCGGATGAATCCGGGAGCAACACAGTTGGCGGTCGAACCCGCCGGCGCGAGTTCGAGGGCGATCGTTCGCGTGAAGCCGAATATCCCCGCTTTGGCGGTCGCGTAGTTCGCCTGTCCGAAATTGCCTCCTTTGCCGATTATACTGGAGATATTGACGAGTCGGCCGTCTTCGGTGGCCGCTAAATCGTCGAAAAACGCCTGCGTACAGTGAAACGCCCCGTCGAGGTGTACATCGAGGACGGTGTCCCACTCCTCGTGAGTCATTTCCGTGAATCGAACGTCCTGGTTGATACCCGCGTTGTTGACCAAGACGTCGATCTCCCCGTAGGTATCGTGGACTTCATCGCGCATACTGTTGACCTGATCGACGCTGGTCACGTCGGCCTGAATCGCTATCGCGGATCCCCCCGAGTCTTCGATTGTCGCGACTACATCCTTGGCTGCGTCCTCGGAGCTTCGGTAGTTGACGACGACTTCACATCCGTCTTCGCCAAATCGCTCGGCGATCGCCCGACCGATCCCCTGTGAAGATCCTGTGACAACGCACGTTTTGGAGTGCATGTGCCTTCATATGACATTAATTAGCAAAAGTATTTCGTACATTTGGACAACAAACAATACATAGATATGTTCTTATCGAGTATATTCTTCTATTCACTAGTGCTTGTTAACAAAAATTCTTGCAAGGATACACTGGCTGAGATCTCTCAGGTTTGAGTGAACGGAACATCGGATACCAAACGTTCGAATGAGAGTGGCTCTGGCGATTTCGCTTCTCACGTCTGCTCGTCGCAGAAGTGCGCCGGCCGTAGGGAGCGTACTCACGGGTCGCTCCACTCCCCGTTCGTACTGTTCGAGACCTCACTACGTTCGGTCTCGCTATGCGCCGGCCGGGAGTGAGCAAACGCTTCGCGTTTGCGAGCCACGCGGGACTCCGTCCCGCGGTGTTTGAACCGAGCCGAGACGTTCCTGCTCGCTTCGCTGCGCGGGCTGCGACTCGTCGGGTTCAGAATCCCTCCGGCGATTTCGCTCCTCACGTCCGTTCGTCGCAGAAATGCGCCGGCCGGGATTTGAACCCGGGCCATGAGCTTGGAAGGCTCAGGT
>CAYQWI010000219.1:0-4069 GCA_964421165.1 uncultured Natronomonas sp. | reverse complement strand
GCGACGACGTGAAGATAGCAGAGACGCGACCGCTCTCGAAGACGAAAAGCCACGTTGTGGTCGAAGTCACCGGAGGTGACGAGTAATGGAGGCACTCAACGCCGATGTGACCCAGGGCCTCGAGAAAGGCTCGATAGTCACTTGCGCCGACAACACCGGCGCGCGCGAGCTGAAGATCATCTCCACCTCGGGCTACTCGGGGACCAAGAACCGCCACCCGAAGGCGGGGCTCGGTGACAAGGTGACCGTCTCGGTGACGAAGGGGACGCCAGAAATGCGTCGGCAGGTGCTCGAAGCGGTTATCATCCGCCAGCGCAAGCCGATCCGGCGACCCGACGGCACTCGACTCAAGTTCGAGGACAACGCCGCCGTCGTCGTCGACGAGAACGAGGATCCCCGCGGAACCGAGCTCAAAGGGCCGATCGCCCGAGAGGTCGCAGAGCGGTTCGGAAGCATCGCGTCAACCGCGACGATGATCGTATAGATATGACACGACAACCACGCAAACAGCGCAATCGACAGGAGCGCGCCCCGCTGCACGAGAAACAGAAGCAAGTCCGTGCACCGCTGTCGCCGGAGCTCCGCGAGGAGTACGGTCAGCGACGAGTCCGCGTTAACGCGGGCGACACGGTCGAGGTCCAGCGTGGCGACTTTGCCGGTGAATCCGGTGAGGTCGTCAGCGTCAACCTCCGAGAGGCGGAGATTCACGTCGAAGACGTGACGCTCGAGACGGCGGACGGAGAGGAGGTTCCCCGCCCGCTCGAAGCGAGCAACGTCCAGGTGACGGCTCTCGACCTCGATGACGATCGGCGCGAGGCGCGTCTCGAAAGCGAGGAGGATAACGAATGACGAAACATCAAAAACGGCTGGCCGTTCCGAAATCGTGGCCGGTCGAACGGAAAGAAGAGACCTACACGACGAAGGCCGCTGCAGGTCCGCACGGCGAGGACGGAGTCCCGCTCCTCATCGTCCTGCGCGACGTGCTCGGCTACGTCGATTCGAAAAAGGAAGCGCGGTTCGCGCTCGGTCAGGACAGCGTCCAGATCAACGGCGATTCGATCTCGGACGTTCGCCGACCCGTCGGGATGTTCGATATCCTGGCGTTCCAAGAGCGAGAGGAGTACTACCGAGTGTTCCCCGACGAGGGCGGACGGCTCTCGTTGACGCCGATCGACGAATCGTCGGCCGGCTCGAAGCTCGGAAAGATCGTCGGCAAGACGCAGATCGCCGGCGGCGACACGCAACTCGCGCTTCACGACGGCAAAACGCTGCTCGTCGAGGACGCGACGGCGTACGATACGAACGACTCGATCGTCGTCTCGAACGACAGCGACGAGATCGTCGCGCACTTCACCTACGGAGAGGGCGCGCTCGTCACTGCCGTTCGCGGATCGCACGCCGGACGTATCGGTACGATCGACGAGATCCAGGTCACGCCGGGGTCGTCGGCCAACAACGTGTTGATCGACGCGCTCGACGGCGACGACCGCTTCGAGACGGTCGAAGAGTACGTCGTCGTCATCGATGAGAACTTCACCGACGACGACACGGATGTCGAATCGGACGAAGCGGATGAAGCCGACGGAACGGACGAAGCCGAGGAACCCGACGCTGAAGAGGCCGAGGCGGACGCCGAGGACGGAGGTGACGACGAATGAGCTCCGAAACCGAAGCGGGCGAGTTCCACGAGATGCGCGAGCCGACCGTCGAGAAGGTCGTCGTCCACATGGGCGTCGGCCGCGGTGGCGAGCCGCTGGCACAGGCCGAGGAGATCATCGAAGAGATCGTCGGCCAGTCCCCGGTTCGAACGACCGCAAAGCGAACCATTCAGGATTTCAACATCCGCGAGGGTGATCCGATCGGGACGAAAGTCACGCTCCGCGGCGAGCACGCGATCGAGTTCCTGGAGACGGCGCTGCCGCTCGCCGAACTCGATCTCGGACAGTTCGACGAGACCGGTAACTTCAGTTTCGGGGTCGAAGAACACACCGACTTCCCGAGCCAGGAGTACAATCCGGAGATCGGTATCTACGGACTCGACGTGACGGTGAATCTGGTTCGACCGGGCTATCGCGTGCGAAAACGCGATAAGCAGGCTCGACAGATTCCGCCGAACCACCGATTGACCGCCGAGGACGCTGTCGCGTTCCTCGAATCGAACTTCGACGTGGACGTCTCCACGGAGGACACAGAATGAGCGAATCAGAACAAGAGACTGGCGAGCAGACCGCGAAACGAACCGGTCAGCTCGAATCATGCCAGCGCTGCGGGCGCGAACAGGGACTCGTCGGAAAGTACGATATCTGGTTGTGTCGACAGTGCTTCAGAGAGATCGCCCGTGGCATGGGCTTTAGAAAGTACAGCTAACTATGGCGGACAACGATCCACTGGCCAGCGCGCTGTCGGGACTCGACAACGCCGAAAGCGTCGGCCATCTCGAACAGACGATACAGCCCGCCTCGAACGAAATCGGCTCGGTGCTCGAGGTCTTTTACGACCGCGGGTACGTCGGCGGCTTCCAGTTCGTCGACGACGGCAAAGCCGGGCGATTCGAGGTCGAACTGAAAGGCGCCATCAACGAGTGTGGCACGGTCAAACCCCGCTATTCGGCGGGTGCGGACGAGTACGAGAAGTGGGAGAAGCGATACCTCCCCGCCCGTGACTACGGGACGCTCATCGTCACGACCAGCCACGGCGTCATGAGCCACTACGAGGCCCGCGAACAGGGCATCGGTGGCCAAGTAATCGCATACGTCTACTGAACAATGCGAACAGAAATTCACATTCCGGACGAGGTCACGGCGACGATTGACCACCTCGATCTGACAGTTGAGGGGCCGAACGGAAGCGTCACGCGACGCCTCTGGTACCCCGACGTCTCGGTCGAGGTCGAAAGCGATACCGTCGTAATCGAGACCGACGAGGACGACGCGAAGACCAACTCCACGGTCGGCACCTTCGAGAGCCATATCACCAACATGGTTCACGGCGTGACCGACGGCTGGGAGTACAACATGGAAGTGTTTTACTCTCACTTCCCGATGCAGGTCTCCGTACAGGACGGCGAAGTCGTCATCGAGAACTTCCTCGGGGAGAGAGCGCCGCGACGAACACCGATCCGCGGCGACACCGAGGTCTCAGTCGACGGCGAAGAGCTGACCATCAGCGGTCCGAACATCGAGGACGTCGGACAGACAGCCGCCGACATCGAACAGCTGACGCGCGTTTCCGACAAGGATACCCGCGTCTTTCAGGACGGCGTCTACATCACGGGGATGCCCGACAGAGGTGAGGCCAAATGAGCGACGAAGATACCGAGGCTGAATACGAAGCGCTCACCGACATCAGCGGTGTCGGTGAAACGAAGGCAGAGCAGCTCCGCGAAGCGGGGATCGAGACCGTCGAGGATATCCGCGAACTCTCTCAGGAGGAACTCGCCGATATCGAAGGGATCGGTAACGCGCTCGCGGCGCGAATCAAAGCGGACGTCGGTGACCTCGAAGTCGTAGACGAGACGGACGCGGAAGTCGAAGACGAGACGCCCGACGAGACGGAAGCGGTCGAGGACGTCGAGACCGAACTGCAGCCGCGCGGGCTGACGGAGAAGACGCCCGAGCTGACCGATGACGAGGAGCGACTCCTCGATCAGCGCGACAGCGTCGGGAAGCCGCAGTTCAACCGACAGGACTACCACAAGAAAAAGCGGACGCCGACTTCGTGGCGACGCCCCCGCGGCGGGCTTTCGAAGCAGCGCCGTGGCGTCAAAGGGAAAGGCCCGAAAGTCGAGGCAGGCTTTCGAACCCCGAAAGCGATTCGGGGTCGCCATCCGAGCGGTTTCGAGGAAGTCCGCGTCGAGAACGCTGACGACCTCGACGGCGTCGACGGCGACAGAGAGGCCGTTCGAATCGGCTCGACCGTCGGTGCCCGGAAGCGAGAGCGCATCGAAGAGCTCGCCGAGGAGGCGGACATCCGCGTTCTCAATCCCACCTACGTGGAAGTCGAAGTGGAGGGTGACGAATGACTGATCTGAAAGCACAAAAGCGGCTTGCGGCCGACATTCTCGGCGTCG
>CAYQWI010000218.1:0-4075 GCA_964421165.1 uncultured Natronomonas sp. | reverse complement strand
CTCAACGAACACAGCGGCTGGGAGACGATCCCGCAGACGTACGTCGACGGCGAGTTCATCGGCGGCAGCGACATCCTCGAAGAGCTCCACAACCGCGGCGAGTTGGCCGACGAACTCGGCGTCGACGCCGACGTGGACCCCGGTTCGGACGACGACGGACTCGAAGCGCCGTTTTAAGTAACGGCGGAACTGTTGAGTCGTATTTATAAGGGCGGCGGGCTTGCCGAACTATGCTTTTAAGCGACTAAGTGTTCGGTGCACCGCGCGACGGACGGCGGTAGATGAGGTGGCCTTTATAACAAATCGACGTGACGCTCGCAGATACGCTAGTCCGTCTCGGTTGTTTTCTGGGTTCGACTCCCCGACGCCGTCGCGTCTCGCTTGCTCGTCCAGTCGGCCGCCTTGAAGAAGGTCCCGCCACAGAGCCCGAGGACGCCGCCGATTACCAGGGCGATTACGTACGTGCCGAAGATGTCGTACCCGACCCCGGCGAGGAACGGCCCCACCGATCCCGACACGGCGAAGGCGACGCTCACCGCGCCGGTGAGCGTATTGAGGTCGCCCTGTCCGAAGAACCGGACGAGGATCGGCGAGATCAACATCGCGGAGCCGCCGTAGCCGAGGCCGAAGACGAACGTCGAGACGAGGAGACCCGTCGCCGTCGTGACGAACGCATACGAGATCGTTCCCAGCCCGACGAGAATCGAGCATGCGATCACCGCCCGCACCTCGCCGACCCAGTCGGTGACCGGTCCGAACGCTAGTTTCCCGACGATGTTCATCGCGCCGATGAAACTCACGGCGAATACGCCGATCTGGCGGTCGATGCCGACGTTCGCCGTGTGCGATACGATGTGGACCATTACCACGTACGCGGGGATGAACAGGAAGAGAAACCCCAACACCGTGAAGACGAACGCGGACTGACGCGCCAGGTCGTACACGGCCGTGAGCTGATCGCCCCAGCCTTGGTGGTTCGCGGTTTGGGGATCCCCGTCGGGAAATTCGGAATCGGTGCCGGTGCCGAAGCTGGTCGGCGAATCCGCGATGAGCAGGGCGGCGAGGACCAACAGACTCAGTGAGATTCCCGCCAATATGAGGTAGGCGATCTGCCAGTCGTATCTCACGATCAGCGCGTTCGCGACGGGAGGGCCGACGACGATCCCGAAACTCGATCCCGAGACGGCGATCGCCGTTGCGATCCCCCGCCGACGCTGGAACCACCGGGGCGGCGTCGCGTACGCGATCACGTAAGTGAGTCCCAACCCGACCGAGACGATGACTCCGTAGACGATGATGACTGTGAAAAAGCGGTCCGCTTGACCGACGACGAACAGCCCGCTCGCGATCAGCACACTCCCGATGAGAAGGAGCCGACGGTTGCCATACCGGTCGATGAACAGCCCGAGAATACCGGCCCCCCCGAAGGAGACGATCGATTGCAGGGCGAATATCATCGAGACCTGCCCAGTCGAGCGATCGAACGTCTCAGCGATCGGATCCAAGAACACGTTGAACGAGTATATCAACGCGAACGTCGCCATCCCGGTTACGAAACACGCAGCAATCACGATCCATCCGTAGTAGGGTCCGATGCCGGCGAGATACGTTCGTATATCCAATCGTGAGCGCAAAGTCAATCTTACTCGAATAGCCGTCTTGGAAGTGTAATAGTTCCCTCGGTCTGCACACGTGAAATAGGGGGATCAGACACTGGTTCGTTCACCGGATTCGACGCCGATCCGTCCACCAGTATAATAACCCGCGTGGCCGACGGTCACCTATGCAACTGGAGGAGTACTGGGGGATCGGCCCGAAGACGAAAGCGATCCTCGAGGAGTCGATCGGGACCGAGGCCGCGATCGCCGCCATCGAATCGGCCGACGTGCGAACGCTCGTGGAGGCCGGCGTCGACCGGAGCCGAGCCACGCGGATTCTCCGGCACGCCCAAAGCGCCGACGGGATGGCGATTTTGGCGACGCGGGACGCCCGATCGATTTATAAAGAACTCATCGGAACGATCGCGGCCTACGCCGTCAACGCCGCGGCCGCAGACCGGATTCGGACGCTGACGCCGCTGACGGACCGCGACGCGATCGAGGAGCGACTCGACGCCGTCGAGCGCGGACGGGCCGGATGGGAGGCGATGGACGAAGGAGCCCGCGAGGCGGTTCTCGCGGCGTTCGAGCGCTACGACGAGGCCGAAAGCGGGCGGCTCGCAGCGGTCGAAGCCGCAGTCGAGTTGGACGCGACGGGCGTTTCGGAGGCCGTCTTCGATCCGATCGGCGACCTCGACGTCGACGCGTTGGCCGACGCGGCGGTCGCGCTGGACGCGCTGGGAGGTGGCCGGATCGCCGACGGGGCCGACGAGGAGCTCGATCGACTCCGCGACGCCCGCGAAACCGTCGATCGGCTCTCGGCGAACACCGACGCGATCATCGAGGAGCTTCGGTCCGGAGGCGTCACCGACACGTCGGCCTTTCGGGAGTCTCTCACGGAGTACCTTCGTCGGGAGACGGCGGTCGATTCGGCGCGCATTCGGGGGGCGATGGCCGACGGGGCCGTCGACGCGAGCGGGTTCGTTTCGGAGACGCTCCGGAACCTCTACGGGGATCTCGAAGGAGCAGTCGAGGAGCGAACGGAGACGGTTCGCGCCGAACTGGAGGGTGCGATCGAGGCTGCGGGAGGCGATATCGAACGGGCGCAACTGGCGGTCACGACGATCGCACAGGAGCTCTCGCTGGGGCGGTTCGCGGCGGCGTACGATCTCCAGCGGCCGAGATACACCGACAGCGAGTGTCTGGCCGTCGTCGGCGCTCGAAACCTCTCGCTGCTCGAAGCCGACGCCGACGTACAGCCGATCACCTACGCCGTCGGCGATCACGGCATCGAGACGAACGGCGGCCCCGGAACCGAGCGCGTGACAGTGCTGACCGGAGCCAACAGCGGCGGGAAGACGACGCTCCTCGAGACGCTCTGTGAGATCGCGATTCTCGGCCACATGGGACTGCCCGTCCCCGCCGAGCGGGCGGAGCTCTCCGTTCTCGATCGGCTCGTCTTCCACCGCCGGCACGCGAGTTTCAACGCCGGTGTGCTCGAATCGACGCTCCAGTCGGTCGTCCCGCCGTTGGTCTCCGGCGGCCGGACGCTCATGCTCGTCGACGAGTTCGAAGCGATCACCGAGCCGGGGCGAGCCGCCGACCTCCTCGGCGGGTTGGTCAGGCTGACGATCGACGAGGGCGCGATCGGGACGTTCGTCACGCATCTGGCCGACGACCTCGAGCCCCTGCCCGAGGCGGCCCGGACCGACGGGATTTTCGCGCGCGGGTTAACCGACGATCTGGAGCTCGAAGTCGATTATCAGCCCCGATTCGGCGAGGTCGGCCGCTCGACGCCGGAGTTCATCGTCTCGCGGCTGGTCGCGAATGCCGGCGACCGCGCCGAGGAGGCCGGCTTCCGGACGCTCGCCGGCGCTATCGACACGGAAATCGTTCAGCGAACGCTGTCGGACGCCGAGTGGACGGCGCTCGACCGGGCGGAGTGACGGTCGCGTCCCGGCGGGCCGATACGATTTTATCCTCGGTGAGCGTGAGCAACGCTATGTCTCAATCTGACGATCCGGTCGAGATCGAACTCGCGCTCGACGAGGGACTCCTCGCGCGGATCGATCGGCTCCGGCGGTATCCGGGCTACGAAACCCGCTCGGACGTTGTCTCCGCCGCGATCGATACCGCGAGCGAATAGTTCCAACTCGACAGAACCGAACACGAGCGGCGAACGTCAGGCCTTTCTTCGGGGCGCGTCGATCTACCCCATGGATCGAAAGCGGGCGATGACGAGCGTCGACCTCGCCGCCCTGGTCGGCGAGTTGCGAGACTACACCGGCGCGGTCGTCGATAAGGCCTACCTCTACGGCGACGACTTCGTCCGGCTGAAGATGCGCGATTTCGACCGCGGCCGGATCGAGCTCGTGATCGAAACCGGCGACCCGAAACGCGCTCACGTCGCGGTTCCCGAACACGTCCCGGACGCGCCGGGGCGGCCGCCGAACTTCGCGATGATGCTCAGAAACCGG
>CAYQWI010000217.1:0-4086 GCA_964421165.1 uncultured Natronomonas sp. | reverse complement strand
TGGGACGAACAGGAGGCCCGCGCCGACGAGACGTTCTTCTCGCCGCGACACGATCCCGAGATCTACCCGCCACACGACCGGATTCAGCCGATCTTGCAGTTCGACGAAGCCGACGTGTGGGAGGCCTTTTGGTACTACGTCGTCCCCGAGACCGTCGCCGAGTTCCCCGACGACGGCTACGTTCCACAGAGCTACGACGACCTCCCGAACGATCTCACTCACGAGGACATCCCCGTCTCGCCGAAGTACTTCGCCGGCTTCCGGTCGCTCGGCAGCGAGATCTCGACCGAAAAGAGCGACGAGGAGCCCGCCTGGCTGCAGGATCTCGACAACACGACCGAGCGTGCCGGCCGCGCACAGGACAAAGAGGACCTGATGGAGCGACTCCGCGATCTCGGCTATATGTAATTTCGTCGATACTCTTCCCTCTCATCAGACAGAGCATTGGTAAAGAGTTTTGTCCGGGTTCCCCCAAGCGGAGAGTATGACCGACTACACCGTCGAGTTCGTCGGGACCGGCGAGACGATCACGGTTTCGGACAAGCAGACGATCCTCAAACGCTGCATCGAGGAGGGCATCGCACAGGAGTACTCCTGTCGCGTCGGGATGTGTCTGGCGTGTTCGGCCGAGATTATCGAGGGCGAAGTGACCCAACCGGCCGCCCGCGGATTAACCGACGAGGAACGCGAATCGTACGCGCTGACGTGTATGGCTCGCCCGCAGTCGGATCTCAAGCTCGATCGCGGGAAGTACCCGCCGAGCATCGAAGCCGACGTGACCGCTGACGGCTCCGAACAGGCGGCGGCGGACGATTAACTCACTCGCGGAGCTTTATCCAGACGGCTCCAGAGCGGGTGGTTTAGGTGTATGTATCACATCTCGATATTCATCGTTGGGTCTACCGAACCTGATGAGTTATCATCACAGCACTCACTCAGCTATGCTGTATATATCCTCTACGCCTTGCAGCTGATTTCTGTCAGGGGTTGATACTATCCATCCGTCGAAGACGTGAGATGACTTGCAATTTCAGGTTTGAAAGCACCTAAGAATATCATGATTAAGTCAGAATATGTCCCGAAGACCCCGATATATTCAGAAATGAGCGTTAAAAGCATCCATTCGAGGATCATACCAGTACTATTTTTATCAGGTTACTTGATAATGCAGGTATGTGTGCAAACCGTACAAGCGATTCAGCACAGCTCTTCGAGCGGCCGTCTAGTCCGATCGGTTATCTCGCCATAGCTATGGCACTCATAACAGGCGTTCTACACCTGTTAGCATCGACGAACGCTATCGAATTCAGTCAGCTACTCGCCGTCCTTTTTATACTCAACGGGCTCGGCTTTATCGGCGGATCGATTCTGTACGTGACGCGCTTTTGGCAACGGTGGCTGTACCTCGTTGCAGCCCTCTATGCGATCGTGACGATTCTCGCTCTCTTCCCGGTACAAGGGTGGGGTATCGAAGCGTTCTACATGCAAGGGAATCTCAACCCGATCGCAGTACTCACGAAGGCCGCCGAAGCGATACTCGCGGTCTGTGCAGTCTATCTGTATGTTGACGTTGAAACGTAACGCCAACGGCACGCGCTCGATTCAGTACGGTGGTTGAGAGGATCGCCGTTCTAGTACTTCGGCTCCGCGCCGGTCAGTTCGTACACGTCGTCCATGAGATCGTCGCGTCGCGATTGCCACGCGTCGAACCCGTCGCTCGTCGTCGGATAGTCGTCGTAGATCGACTTCAACTCGGTCCCGAACTCGTTCAGCTTCTTCAACTCGAACAGCGTCCCCCAGTGACCGAACGTCCTGATCGCGGTCTTGATCTTGAGCGGCCAGCCCATCGAGGTCGTTCCCTCCAGGGCGAGGGCGTCGGCGAGCTGTTGGCCGGGCATCGCGCTGATGATATCGACCAGCTCATCGACGTCGTAGGTGCCGCCCCAGATGTTGTACAGATCCATCGCGGCGAATCGCTTGCCGAAGTCCGTCTGGACGCGTCGGTTGTACTCCCAGAGGGCGTCCTCTTCGTGTGTCGTCCCCTCGCTGATGGCGTCCATCGCGGCTTCGGCGGCCCACGTTCCCGCCTTCGCCGCGCCCGGAATGCCGCCGCCGGTACAGGGGTTGACGTGTCCCGCCGCGTCGCCGACCGCCATGTAGCCGGGGGCGACCGCCGAATCGTAGGGCCGACGCGTCGGTAAGGCGGCGCCGAGTTTGTCCTTTACTTTCGCGCCCTCGAACTCCTCGCGGTTTCGGATGTCGCGCTTGAGATGTTCGACGAGCTCCATCGGCTCTTTGTTCATCTGAAACCCCAACCCGACGTTGATCTCCGTCGGCGTCCGCGGGAAGTACCACAGATAGCCGAGTTCGGCCGCGGGTTTGAACACGATCGCGTTGTGCCACTCGACGGGCTCTTCGAGTTCGATGACCTCCCGGTAGGCCGAACAGAACTGCTGGTAGTTGACGTTGGTGTCGAACGTCGACCCCTCGAAATCGGCTTTGTCCTGCAACAGCGAGAGCGCGCCGGCCGCGTCGATGACGACGTCGGCTTCGTACTCGACGACCGAGCCGCGGTTCGTCGCGGTGACACCCGTCACGGCACCGTTTTGGACGATATCTTGGACGACCGTCTCGTAGTGGATCTCCGCGCCGGCGCGTTCGGCCTCCTCTAAGAGGACCTCTCCGTACCGCTTTCGGTCGACGATCGCGCCGCTGCCGCCCCGAAACCCGATATCGAGGTTCTCGTTCGTCTTTGGGTTCTCGAAGCGAGCGAGCGAGATGTTCTCGTTGGTGAACGATTCCTCGCGGAGATAGTCGAGATCGATAACGTCGGGGAACGTACTCGTCCCCTTGATCGCGTCGCCGCAGGCGATGTCACCGCCTTCTTCCTCGGTCTTCCGTTCGAGGATGGCTACGTCGAGGCCCGCTTGGGCCGCCGTCGCCGCGGCGAAACAGCCCGCTGTTCCGCCACCGACAACGACAATGTCGTACGATTCGGGGGGCATATGCTGGCGTTTACACGGTCCGACATAAATAACCCATCCGTTACGGTCAGCGTCGGAGCCGGACGCCGATCACAGCCGCCGCCCGCGAGCCACGAGCGCGCCGACGAGCAGACACTCGAAAGCCAACACGGCGACGATCGCGCCGAACGCGACCGCCCAGCCGGCGAGATCCGCGAGCCCGCCGACCACGACGCTCCCAAGCGCGCCGAGGAGAACGTACACGGTTCGAACCAACCCGAAGCCGGCTGCGCGTTCCTCCGCGCTGAGCACGTCGATGAATCGCGATTGAACGGGCGCCCCCCACGACATCGCGATCCCGACGAGCGGGACGGCGAGCAAGACGGCGAGTCCGGAGCCGACGACGAGCGCGCCGTATCCGACGACGCCCGTTCCGAACGCGGTAGCCGCGATGGCGTCTCGGCCGAATCGGTCGGAGAGACCGCCCAAGAGGGGCTGTGAAGCGCCGTGAACGACGAAATACATCGAAAAGAGCGCGCCCGCGAGCGCCGTCGACTGCCCGTGATACTGGATGAGAAACGCCGGGAGGAACGACGCGGTGGCCTGCCAACAGAACGCACCGCCGACGGCCATCACGGTCGTATGGCGTATCTCGGAGCGACCGAGCAGTTCTCTGACGGCGGCGAGATCGAACCGCGAGCGCATCCTGAGATCGGGGCGCTTCGGCGGTGTCGGCTCGATCCGAAGCCAAAACAGCACGAAGATCGGGACCGCGACGACCGCGCCCAACAGGATCGCCGGCCGCCAGCCGTAGCGGGCACCGACCGCCGCCGCAGCGATCGGCGCGACGAGCCCCGCGATCGGTCCGCCGGTGACGTGAATTCCGATCGCGCGTCCGACGTTCTCGAAGTGTCGGGCCAAAAACGAGGTCGCGGCGCTGTAGTGGAGGCCGGCACCGGCGCCGACGAGAACTGCGGTGATCGCAAAGACGCCGTACGTCGGCGCGGCCGCCAAAAGGAGGCTCGCGACGGCCGTCAATCCGACCGCGAGCAGGATGACTCGGCTCTCGCCGATCCGGTCGGCGAGGACGCCGCTCGGGAACTGCGTGAGCGCGTACGCGGCC
>CAYQWI010000216.1:0-4090 GCA_964421165.1 uncultured Natronomonas sp. | reverse complement strand
GCGTTCCGTCCTCGGGATCGAAGCCGAGCGCGATGAGCGAGAGCAGATAGCTCTCTGTGTGTCCGTCGATCTCGTCCCACGACAGTCCGCGGGCGGCGTGAGCCTCCAGATCGGCGATGAGCCCGTAGGCGTCCGCCCCCTGCTTTTGGTGCCAGATCAGCTCGTCGAAGACGAGCTTGTGGCCGATGTGGGGATCACCGGTCGGCATGAAGCCCGACAGCGCGGCGAACGGTTCGTCGTTCGCCATCGCGTCGGCGACCGGTCGGTAATCCCGGTGGCCGAAGATGACGCCGCGGCGCATCAGATAGTGGGGGGTCGGTACGCGGGGGAGCACGTCGTCGAACGATTCGATGCCGAACTCCTCGAAGAGCTTTCGGTAGTCGTCGACGGTCGACGACCCCCACGGGTCGAGAGCCACGCTGTCGGCTCCTTTCGTCCCGCCGTCGGTCCCGACGGCCGGCGCGCGCTCTCGATCGTGGGTTTCGTCGTCTGCCATGCCGAACCGTCCGGGGGGCCGGATCAAAAACCGTTCGCTTGAACGCGACCCGTTCGTCGAACGCGGAAAGGCAGACCACGAGACTCGTCACTAGAGCTCGTTTCGCTCGGTGGAGAACCCCGAGTATAGTAATCGTATATAGTTACTAATCGGTGAAAAGTAACGGTATATAATTACTTATAAGAGTTGCCGATGAACGAATCGGCATGGTCCGGAGCCTATTTTCGCGCTCCGCCCTCCAGGCGCGAAAACGAGCGATCGCCAAAACGCTGTGTTACCGGCTGTTCATGGTGTTAATCACCATCACGATCGCGTGGCTCGTCGTTGGGGATCTCGGCGACGCGATGAACATCGGCATCGCGGCGAATCTGTTGAAAACGGGGACGTATTACCTCTACGAGCGGGCGTGGGATCACATCACGTGGGGAGTCGACCACGCTGTCTAGACCGAAGACGTTCCGCTATCGGTGCGAGATCACTCACGGGGTCAGCCGCGCCACCGACAACCACCGGATTTCGGAACCGTCGACGAGCGCAAACACCATTCGTTTTCGGACGCCGTGTGCGAGCCGCACGTCGAGCGCCAGGTCGCGAGGGGAGAACTCGATATCGGCGGGGAGAACGCGAACGAGCAGTTCGGAGTGACCGAGCTCGTCGACGTGTTCGACCTCGGCGTACGTTCGGAAGTCCGCCCCGAACTTGAATCCCGTCTTGGGAACGACGCCGCGCTTTCTGAGCGTCCGATAGACAGTGAGACGGCGATCGAACCGATCGCCCTCGGCGTCGCGACCCCGGTGTTCGATTTCCGCTTTCCCACCGGCGACGGAGAGAACGCCGGTTTCGGCGAGATACGCCGCCTCCAGGAGCGACAGCTGGATCGCGTCGTCGTCGCGATCCAGCGGCTGTCCGTAAAATCCCCGCTCGTACAGCGTCCGGGGGGGGTTCCAGCAGACGACGCGGTCGCCGAGCGGGACTCCTTCGATCCCCGACGGCAGATCGATCGTACTCGATCCCTCGATAGCGGATCGATCGGTTTCGAGATACGTGAGCTCGCTCTCCTCGTCGACGACCGCCAACACCGCGTTTCCGAGCGACGAAAGCGCCACGGAGGCCCGTTCGCCGACGACGCGGATTCGATACTCGACGGTGCCGTCCCACGGTCCGTCTCCGCGTGGGTGGACGACGAAATCGCTCCCGGCGGGATCGCCGACCCATCCCTCCCGAGCCGGCGAACCGTAGAAGCCCCGGTCGCGGAGATCTTTATAAACGAGAAACGGGACGACGATCTCGTCGTTTTCGGCGAGGAAGTCGGCCAAACCATTCCCATCGACCGATGCGAGATCGCCGCGGTAGAGGAGATGTGCGGCCTCGACGGGCGCGAGCTCGACGCCGGCTCCCCGCGGTCTGCCGTACCCCCGCGAGTCGTAGTAGCGCTCGCGGGCGTTCGCGCCGACTTCGACGAGTCCGTCGACCAGATGGCCTTCCATAGCGAATGCTGACGCGCGCGTCCGTAAATCCGCTACGGTCGGGACGGGCGGCCGGGCGAGTCTATCGAGAAGGTCGGTCACGGCTCCTCGGCGGTCGCCGTACAGCGGCTGTCGAGACACCGCGTTCCGTTCGCCGTCTCGAACCGCGGCGATCCGCACGCACACGAGTCGACGACCGTGCCGTCCGGAATCGAAAAGCCGGTGTCACAGTCGGGATAGTGCTCACAGCCCGCGATCAACCCGCCGCGTCTGAGGATTTCGAGGTCGCCCTCGCAGTTCGGACAGTCCCACTCGCGGTCGAACCGGTCGCTGACGGCTTCGTGTAGCGAGCCGCACTCGTAATCGAGACACAGCTCGAAACGCTCGCCGCGTTCGACCCGAAATGTGGGGAGCCCGCAATCGCAGGTCGAATCGATTACCGTTGCACCGCTCGGGAGACCGAATCGCTCCCCACAGCCGAGACAGACGACGTCGGCTCCCGTTCGGATCAGTCGGTCACCACAGCGACACGTTCCGACGGGAGACCCCGCGTCCGTCGCGTCGTATTCGGTGACGGCCACCTCGCCGACAGCTTCGATTCGAAGCGTCTCCGCTCCGTCGCTCGCGAGCACCCAGAGCGGATCCCGGGTCACCGAAAGCGATTCCGGACGGGTCAACCACGCGACCGGCTGGTAGCCGTCGATGTCGTGGACGAGGACGGTGTTGTCGGGCTTGAGAACGGTGATAACACGGCCACGGACGGTTCGGTCCCGGCCGCCCTCGAAGCGCACGAGACAGTCGCCGGCGATGGTTCGGATCGACATAGGTCGGTTGGGCCCGTTCCGGTATTTCAACCTGTGTGCGGGTCGCGTTCAGATCGAACGGCTGAAGACGGATGAACGGACGTGTTCTCGCGATAGATAGCGGATACACGATTTTACGTCCCACCAGCGTTAATCCGTACCGTATGTCCACAGACACGTTCGATCTCGCCGAGCCGGAACTGACGGCCGACGACCTGCTCGTCCTCGACGACCCGCGCTTCGATTCGGAGACCGTGGCCGTCGTCACGGGGGCCGCATCGGGCATCGGCCAAGCGACCGCCGTCGCCCTCGCGGCGAACGGACTCGTGGTCGCGGGGGCAGATATAGATGAATCCGGGTTAGAGGAGACGGTCGAGCTCGCATCGGAAGTGGACGCGCCGGGCGACGTTCATCCGATACGGGCCGATCTCACCGACGACGACGAGGTCAGGGCGATGATCGACGCCGCAGCCGAGCTGGGCGAGCTCCGGTACGTCGCGAACATCGCCGGGATGCAACACATCGCGTCGATCCCGGAGTTTTCGATAGAAAAGTACGACTTCCTGCTCGATATCATGCTTCGAGCGCCGTTCCTGATCGCTAAACTCGCGATGCCACACATCCGCGCGACCGACGACGGGGTCGGCGCGATCGCCAACATGTCCTCGGTTCACGGCCACTACGCGACGCAGGATAAACCGGCGTACATCACCGCCAAGCACGGCCTCCACGGGCTCACCCGATCGATCGCCGCCGAAGGCGAGGGGGCGCTTCGGAGCTTTTCGGTCAGCGTCGGCTACGTCCTCACGCCGCTGATGGTTAACCAGATCGAGGACACCGCCGAGGAGCGCGGGATCTCCGAACGGGAAGTCGTTGAAGACGTCATGTTGGGACAGGCCCGCACGAAAGAGATGATGACGCCGGCAGAGGTCGCGAACCTCTTCGTGTTCGGCCTCTCTCGGCACGGCAAACACCTCAATGGGGGCGACATGCTCTGGGACGGCGGCTACACCACGACGTACGAGTGACGAGTTGCACACGAAGGAGACCCACGTGTTAAGCTGTGAGAAAGGGCGCTAACTCGATACGGAAGAAATACGGGGGAGTCGTCGTATAAACATTCAGAGAGTGCTGCTTGTAGGCGTCTCGTTTCTGCGGTGTTGATCGCCGCTCAACGGTCTTGAGCTCGGTTGAGACGCACTGAGATGTCCGTGCCCGTGTTAGTTGTCTCCGGGAATCGGATCGATCCGCCACAGCGACGAATGATCAATTGATACTATCGGCTAAAAGTTCATGTATCTCCAGACACGAGGAACGGTATGGCG
>CAYQWI010000215.1:0-4091 GCA_964421165.1 uncultured Natronomonas sp. | reverse complement strand
GAGAGCAGATCGATCATGTAGATGTCGTGGTCGATGACCATCGCCGTCTTGTCGTGTGTTTCGGTGTACCGGCGGATCGCCCGCGTCGCGAGCACCCGCTGTTCGACGTCGAGGTGCGCGGAGGGCTCGTCGAGCAAGTACAGGTCTGCCTCCTTCGAGAGACACGCCGCTATCGCGACCCGCTGGCGCTCGCCGCCGGAGAGGTCGTTCAGGTTCTGCTCCATGATTCGTTCGAGCTGGAGCGGTCCCGCGATCTCGGTGTTCCAGTACGAGGAGCCGAAGTCGTCGGTGATCGAACTGAGGAAGGCGTCGACTCGCATCGGCTGGTCGATCTCGACGTACTGCGGTTTATACGAGATGTCGAGGCGGGCGTCGAAGCTCCCCTCGTCCGGTTCGAGCCGCCCCGCGAGGAGCTTCGCGAACGTCGATTTCCCGATCCCGTTCGGGCCGACGATGCCGAGCACCTCGTTTTGTCTGATCTCGCCGGCGTCGATCTCGAGGGTGAACTCGCCCTCCCCGTAGGATTTCACCATGTCGGGATACTCGACGAGCGTCTCGCCGTAGCTTTCGGTTCTGGGGGCGTGTTCTTCGAACTCGATCGCTTCGGGGCGGACTCGCATGTTCTCGTTTTCGAGATAGCCGCGGAGGTACTGGTTGATCCCGCCTTTCGTCGATTTCGGCGGCGTGATAACGCCGAAGACTCCCGGCTCACCGTAGGCGACGTGGAGGGCGTCGGCGAGTAAATCGAGAACCGCGAGATCGTGCTCGACGACGAGCATCGAGCGATCGTCGGCCGACAACTCCTGAATGAGCCGCGCCGCCGTCACGCGCTGGCCGATGTCGAGATACGGCGTGATCTCGTCGAGGAAGTAGAAGTCGGCGTCCCGGGCCAGCGTCGCGGCCAGCGCGACCCGCTGCAGCTCTCCGCCGGAGAGCGTGTCGATCGGCTGATCGACGACGGCTTCGATCTCGAGCCGTTCGGTGAGTTCGTCGACGACGCCGCGCTCGTCGACGCCCGCCAACAGCTCGCTCGTCTTCCCGTCGAAGGTGTCCGGGATCTTATCGACGTACTGGGGCTTTCGGGCGACCGTCACGTCGCCCTCCTGAAGGTCCTCGAGGTACTCCTGCAGTTCGGTGCCGCGATATTCGGCCAGTACCTCCTCCCAGTTCGGTTCGTCCTCGAAGCGGCCGAGGTTCGGCGTGATCTCGTCGGCCAGAATGTGGACCGCGGTCGTCTTCCCGATCCCGTTCGGGCCCAAAATCCCGGTCACGCGGCCTTCTTGGGGCGCGGGGAGCCCATAGAGGGCAAAGCTGTTCTCACCGTAGCGGTGGGTGGGTTCCTCGTCGAGTTCCTGCGGGAGGTTGATGATCTCGATGGCGTCGAAGGGACACTTCTCGACGCAGATCCCGCAGGTTTCACCGAGGCACAACTCCTCGGAGATGGATATCTGATCGGCTCCGCCGGCGTAGTATTCGCCATCTCCGTGGCGCTCTTCTCTGGTGACGATACACTCCTCGCCCGTTCGATTGGGCGGGCAGAAGTTCGCACACTCGTAGTTACACCGGTCGGGTTGACATCGATCGAGATCCACGACGGCGATGCTGTCGTCGGCCATCAGATGCTCGCCCCGGTTGTGAGCAAGATCGCCCAACAGACGAACCAGAGTGAGAACGTCATAAAGCTGATGTACAGGTAATCTTTCACGCCGAAGTCGTCGACATCCAGCTTCATCCCGACCATTTCGAGCACCCGAAGCAGCGGGAACTGTACGAAGATAGCGCCTATGAGAACGTAGACGGCGAATACGTCACCGGCCCCGTCTGCGATGGATGACGAGAGGACGGCGGCGGCGACACCGGCCAGACATGCGATCGCCGTGACCGTCACGCCACGGATGTGCGCAATCCGCCGTTCGGCCGTATCGGTTGCCATACCTAAGCCTGTGCTATCCGTCGTCAAAAGCGGTTCGTTCCGGAGACGATGAGCTTCCGACGGAACCTGCGGATCGAGAGGCGTTCAATGCAGGGTGAGTACGATCGCTCACACGCGACTCCGCCTGAACGAATCTGACCGCTCACGCGCGATCTCGCCTCAATATTTATACGGGTGGCGACCCTTCTATCGGGTAGAGATGGCCGATTCTGACGGGGATGCTCTGAGCGATTCTGACGGAGAAACCCTCACTGACCTCCCACCAAGCGCGAAGCTCGTTTACAAAGTCCTCGAGTACAACGGCGCGATGACTCAAAAAGGAATCGTCGAGGAGTCGATGCTGTCGGCCCGAACGGTTCGATACGCCCTCGAACGGCTCGAAGGTATCGACATCGTCTCCGAGGACGTGTACTTTGCCGACGCACGGCAGAACCTGTATCAGCTAACTGACGCCGGCGAAGCGGCTACCGACGGGACCGCCGATCCGGCGGTTTCGGACGACTAGCGCCATCGAGCGCCCACCGTTTTCAACCCTCCCCGACCGACGGGTACGATTGGTCCCGTTCGGAACCCCTTCTCGCGACGATTCGCGCGATCGCCGCCTTCCGCCCGTCGTCGCGGGTTTCGCTCCGCGCGTGATACGACAGCACCGTGAGGTCGAGCGACGCGTAGAGGAGTTCGTTCACGGCGAACCGGTACCGGTCGCCGCTCGGCCCGCTCGTCACCTCGTCGGCCGTCCGGAGGTGGTGTTCGACGAAGAGGACGCCGCCGTCGTTCAGCGCGGCTTTGACGTCCGGGAACCGATCGATCGTCCGATAGAAGCTGATCGTCACGAGATCGTAGGCGTCGGTCGGGAACTCATACTCCGGAACGTCCGCCTGAACGCAGTTCAGTCGATCGGCGACGCCGCGTTCGGCCGCCCGTTCGCGAGTGATCTCGAGCCCGCCCCGCGATTTATCCAGCGCGTCGACCTCGTATCCCTGTTCGGCCAAAAACACCGCGTTCCGTCCGGTTCCGGTCGCGATATCGAGCGCCCGTCCGCCCGAAAGCGCGTCGACGTAGCGTTTCAACAACTCCGAGGGATCGGGATCCTGCGGATACTGTCCGGTCCGGAAGCGTTCGTCCCAATCGGCCATACCGATGCTACGGCTGGCTGGTTGTTCAAAGCTATCGGTGCGTCTCGAAACGGTGGCTCGGGATGTTCCCTCATCACAAGGGGCTCAGAGGGGGTAACTCTCGTCACCGCCACCGGATCGTAATTTCGAGTCCGAGCGGCTTGAAGGCTCGGGGTTCGAACGCCATGCGAGCTGTCGCGGACAGCCGAACGAACCCCACGATTTTCGACTTTCGACTATCTGTTCGCCAAGATGCTCTCCCGAACCGTCTCGGCCACGTTCGAGAGATGCGCCTGTCCGAAGATCGCGACGAGAATCGCCCCCACGGAGTTGAACATCAGATCCCGGACGGTGTCGTCGAGACCGTGTTGGGCAAGCGGCATCTGGATCCCGGTTTCGTCGGCCGCGATATCGAGTCCGAACTCGAACAGCTCCCAGATGACGCCGAACGCCAGCACGAACACGAGCACGTACACGAAGAAGAACCGCCTCGGAAGGTGGATCTGATCGCTGTGGAGGTCGATCGACCGGGCGAACGTGTACCCGACGCCCGCGACCACCGACGCCGACATCGCGTGGGTGAGGTGATCCCACCACTCGATCTGTGCGTACAGTCCGGCCGACCCCATCGTGTGTAAAAAGACGGCGAGCGTGACCCAGAGCCCGAGCCACGGATCGAGCGGGACGTCGTAGTTGCGCTCTAAGAGCGCCGGCGCGAACGTGATCGCCAGCGAGATCGTGCCGTTCGTGATCGCTTTCGGCTCCGAAAAGGCGAGTCCGTAGACGACGATACCCAGAAGGATCAGCTGCATCCCTCGCGTCAACCGGCGCTGATTCCCGCGGGACGGGCGGGGGAGCCGTTTCATCGACCGTCGATACCCGTCTCGTCCGTGTTGACACGTACGATTCGATGGGGTGATTCACTCGCGGTCGCGCCTCGACTCTCTGCTTTCACGTCTCGGTACTGGTGGGTCGACACCAAAATGGTACCGACAAACTGGTCTGAATGAACTGCCTTCTGTCGGGATACTGGTCTGAATGAA
>CAYQWI010000214.1:0-4097 GCA_964421165.1 uncultured Natronomonas sp. | reverse complement strand
TCGTCCCGTCGCCGACCTCTTCTTCCTGTGTCTCGGCGACTTCGACGATCATGTTGGCTGCCGGGTGCTCGATGTCCATCTCGCTGAGGATGGTGACGCCGTCGTTCGTGACGACGACGTTGCCCGTCGAGTCGACGAGCATTTTGTCCATTCCTTTTGGACCGAGCGTCGTCCGTACGGACTCGGCGACGGCCTTCCCTGCGGTGATGTTCATCGACTGTGCGTCCCGCCCGGAGGTGCGCTGGCTCTCCTCCGAGAGAACGATCATCGGCTGATTGCCCATCTGTTGTGCCATAGTCGTCCGAATGATTGTCTGTGGTTCTATATAAATCTTTCTGAACTCGGAGGTGAGAAATCACCGGACGGGCGTGGAATACATCATGACACCAGGTGGCACGAATTATTTATATACCATGTCGTTGCGGTTCGTAAATTCGACCGCTATCGGACGTTTTTCGTCGATGCCTTCGAATCGGACCAATCGAGTCGGGTCAGATCGGTCAGATCTACCAACTCAGACCAGTCAACTCAGATCTATCAACTCGAATCGATCAACCCATACCAATCGAAACGATTCACGCCGATCTCGAACCGTCCGGGAATCGGTGATACTCGAGTTCGTTCGAGCGCATCTCGTTGTGGCGTCGCTCCAAGAAAGAGTAGACCGCGCCATGTGGCGCACCGTCGAGGATCATCTCCGCGGCGCTCCGGACGGCGTCGACCTGTTCGGGCGATCCGATGATTCCGAGCGTCGTCCCGTAAATGACCACGTCCGCACCGCTGAGTTCGGCCATCAGCTCGCGGGTCCGACCGCCTTCGCCGATGAGTCTGCCTTTCTTCCGGCGGAGATCCTTTTTATTCCGAGTCGCGGCGTCGATATCGACCAACTCGAACATCTGCATGTCGTCCTCCAACAGCCGCATCGCGTCCTCCGGGGCGAATCCCCGACCGATGGCTTTGACGATGTCCGGTCCGTTCAACCCGAGGATCGGATCGCCGACCGACTCGACGCGAACCGATCCCGTCTCGGAGTCGATATCCAATCGCACCTCCGCTCGGGACTCGATCTCGCGCATCGTCTCACCTCCCTCACCGATGAGCACACCGATACGGTCCTTTGGAACAGTAACGTGTTTCATAAACACGTTTCGTGACGCGGGCTTTTAAGCGTTCGCTGACGGATCGGCATCGCCGCGCTCGACCCGTCATCGGCTCCGCTACTCTATCGGTCGTTCGTACTCGTACTCGGCGTGAACCTCTCCGGCGATCTCCGCGTCCGTTTTCCGTCCCCGCTCGAATCCGACTGTCTCGAAGAAGCCGATTCCCACGGCGTTATCGGAGAGGACGCCACACACGACCCGGTCGACACCTTGCCCTGTGGCCCAGTCGCTCACTCGATCGAGGAGCGCCGAACCGATCCCTTCCCCCCACCGGTCGGGGTGGACGTAGATCGTGTGCAGTTCGACCTCGTCGGCCCACGTCTGCTCGGCGCTCGCGAAGCCGACGACGTCCTCGTCCTCGGCGACATAAAAGGCGATCTCGTCGAGGTCGACGGCCGCCGCCAGCAGTTCCGGATCGTAGTACTCTTCGAGCGCCGATGCGATGGCCGCGGGGTCGAGGACCCCCCCATAAGCGGCGTACCACGCGGCCTCGGCGACGTCGATGATCGCGTCGACGTCCTCACTCGTCGCGTCCCGGACGGCGACGCTCATTTGGACGCCTCGATCCCGTGGAATTCGACGGTATCACTGTCGGTTTCGACGATCGCCACCGTCCGGTTCTCCTCGGGAACGGTCGGGAAGTGCGCGCCGGGATTTACGACGATAGTGTCACCGACCGCACGCTCCTCGCGAACGTGCCAGTGGCCGTGAAGGACGTAGTCGTACTCGCCGGAGGTCGCGAGCGCCTCGATGACCGGTTTCTGTTCGCCGTGCAGGATCGCGAACGTCCGTCCGTCGAACTCCAGCTCCCCGAACCGACCGTGCAAAGTTCCGTTATCCAGCGCGTCGAAGGCGTCGATTAGCCCTTCGCGCTCGCCGTCGTTGTTCCCGCGGACGGCGTGAACCTCGATGCCGTCGCGGTCGAGAAACGGGACGAGCGGCGGCGAAATAAAGTCCCCACAGTGGACGGCCGTCTCTACTCGTTCACCCTCAAACGTATCCATCGCAGCCTCGGTCGCGGCGACGTTGTCGTGCGTATCCGAGAGGACACCGATCTTCATACTGGGGTCTATGGCGGCGCACAAAAAGAACTCTCGGGACGACGGTCGACCGGGATTTTTTGTCGTTGCGGCGCCTTCGAACCGTATGCCCGAAACCAACGTCCTCGGCGAGGAACTGCAGCCCTGCAGTACGGACCCGGTCACCGGGTTCGAGCGCGATGGCTGCTGTGGATCTCATCTCCAAGATCGTGGGCGGCACGAACTCTGTGCGGTGATGACCGAAGATTTCCTGTCGTTCAGCAAATCCCGCGGAAACGATCTCACCACGCCGCGGCCCGAACTTCAGTTTCCCGGCCTCGATCCGGGCGATCGGTGGTGTCTCTGTCTCGGGCGGTGGATCGAGGCGCTCGAAGCGACCCGATCCCGGCGCCTTCCGGAGACGACGGTTCCGTCAGTACTCCTCGAAGCGACGAACGAGGCGGTTCTGGACACCGTCGATCTGGAGACGCTCGAAATGTACGCCTACGAGATGTAGGTTCTCGAAACGGATCGCGGTTAGAACGTCACCCAACCCGCTTGCACGGCGAAGTAGACGACGAAGTACAGCACGAAGACGATACCGAGCGTCCACTGTCCGGGCGTGACGTCGTCGCGTTCGCCCATCGCGGCCTTCACGAGCGGGTAACTGATGATACCGGCAGCCAGTCCGTTCGCGATGGAGGTCGTAAGCGGCATGACAGTGATCGTCAGGCCGGCGCTGATCGCCCACGCGGGATCCTGCCAGTCGATATCGGCGACGCCCTGCAGCATGATGATTCCGACCACGACCAGCGCGATGTAGGTCGCATACGTCGGGATCGCGGAGACGATCGGGACGAAGAGCAGCGAAACGGCAAACAGCGCGCCGACGACGAGCGCGGTAAAGCCTGTTCGCCCGCCTTCTTCGAGCCCCGTCGCGGATTCGATGTACGTCGTCACCGTCGAGGTCCCCATCATCGCACCCGCGGTCGTCCCGACCGCGTCAGCCATGAGCGGTTTGTCCATGTCCGGGAGATCTCCGTGTTCGTCGAGGAACCCGCCGATCTGTGAGACGCCGATGAGCGTTCCCGCGGTGTCGAAAAAGTCCACGAAAAAGAACGTGAACACGACGAGCGCGAACACGAGCGGATCTTCGAAGATGAGCCCGAGCCCGTCGACGAAGCCGTACACGAGCGGGGTGAAGTCGTACTGGACGCCGAGCAGGAACGATCCGAAGCCGTCCTGTTGGACCTGATCGACAGCGCCGGGTTCGAGCGTTCCGCGGGAGACGACGCCAGCGAGCGTCAGCGCATAGCCCGCGAGCGCGGTCGCGAGGATTCCGATAACGATCGATCCCTTCACACCGCGGGCGTACAGCGCCAGCGTGAAGCCCAATCCGACCAGCGAGAGGGCCGCGACCGGGCTCTGTAAAACGTTTCCGAGCGTGACGAGCGTGGCGTCGTAGGCGACGACCACTTGCATTTCCTGCAGTCCGAGAAAGAGCAAGAAGACACCGATACCGGCACCGACGGAGAACTTCACCGGCTCGGGGAACAGCTGGATAATGTATTCACGCGCGCCGACGGCGGTCAGAAGGATGAAGATGATCCCTTCGACGAACACGGCCGCGAGCGCGACCTGCCACGGGACGCCGAGGATTAACACGACGGTAAACGTGAAGAAGGCGTTCAGCCCCATACCGGGGGCGAGCCCGAACGGTCGCTTCGCATAAAACGCCATCACCACGATGGCGATGATGGATGCGAGAATCGTGACCACCGTGAGCATCTCGACGACCTGTCCGTACGTGTAGGTCTCCCCGGCGATCGTCGTCTCGGGGATCGGGGCCCCGTCTTCGGTAAAGCCGCCGACGATCGCGGGTCCGAGAATGTTCGGATTCACCACGATGGTGTACGCC
>CAYQWI010000213.1:0-4143 GCA_964421165.1 uncultured Natronomonas sp. | reverse complement strand
GTCGCGCTCTCAGATTGATTCCCGGCGGGCGTCACGTTTACCACTCGCGATCGACTGCTTTCGGATATGGCAGACCGCATCATGAAGGTCAACGCGTACACGACGCTGGATCTTCTCGACGCTGAGGCCGAAGGCCACGGCTTCACCGAGAAGGCCTACGCCGTGTTGAACGTGACGAGTCCGCGACACTCGCCGGATCACGTCTCTTTACAACTCGAACTCGATAACACGGAGCTAGAACGGCTCGAACCGCACGCCGATACGGTTCGACTTTCGCCCGAGGACGCCCGAACGCTGGCGGCAGATCTCGAAAAGCACGCCGATAAGGTCGAGGCGGCCCGAGAGGACGCGTAGCCGCGTAATCACACCGAAAACAGCGTTCGAACGTCGTCCCACGATTCGACGACGTGTGCGTTTCCGCAGGCGGTCGGATCGCTGTACGGTTGTCGCATCAGAAATCCGGTTTTCCCGGCCGAGAGCGCGTTGGCGACGTTACCGTGGTAATCGTCGATGAGGGCATCGCCCGCGAGCGCGCCCTTGTCTCTGGGCACCTCGTCGTGGAAGGCGTCGTAGCCGATCCCGTGTTCGTCGAGCCACGCCTTCGAGACGTCGTGGGTGTCGGGCGTCCTGTGGGTGGCGATCTCGATCCGGTACTCCGAGCGGAGCGCGGAGAGCGTGTCGGCGACGCCGGGGATGGGGTCCATCCCCCCGAAGTACCACTCCGTGCGTTCGGCCATCAACTCGTGGATCACGTCGCCGATGTGGCCGTCGATTCCGGGCACCTCGTAGGACCATTCGTCGATCTCGTCCGGCCGAACGTCGTGGTCGTACTCGCGACGGAGGTACGTACAGAGTCGGGGGAGCTGCTCGGCGACGACGCCGTCGAGATCGACGAGCAGCGTCGCGCCTTCCGGGAGGGGACGGTCGGTCATCGAACCGACGTACGTGCCGGAACCGCTTAAATACATCCCGACGCTCGACCCACGTCCAATCAGATCTCGATGGTGTCCCCGATTTCGGGGGCGACCGCTTCGAACCCATCGCCCCGGAGCTCGTCGGCGAACCGTTCGCAGGCGTCCCCGTGGTTGATGACGACCGGCGTGTCGCGGTAGCTGTCGAGAAACGCCCGAAGCCCGTTCCGGTCGGCGTGTGCCGAGAAGTCGTACTGCTCGACCTGTGCGCTCACTTGCAAGTGCCGGCCGCCGATCTCGGCGCTGCCGGTCTCTAGCAGTTCGCGTCCGGGCGTTCCCTCGACCTGATAGCCCGAAAAACAGATCTTGTTGACCGGATTCGCGTGGACCGCCGGAACGTACGTCATCGCCGGGCCGCCCGAGAGCATCCCGGCCGTCGTGATGATGACTGTCGGCTTCTCGGCGATCCGCCGACGCTGGCCGTCACGCCCGGTGACGAACCGGGCGTTCGATTTCGCGCGGGCCAGCGCGTCGGCGTCCCGGAGGAACTCGGGATACCGCCGGAAGGTTCGGGTCACCCCGACGCCCATCCCGTCGACGTAGCAGTCGATGTCGTGGGCCGCACAGACGAGCATCAGCTCCTGTGTTCGGCCGATCGCGAAGGCGGGGACGACGACCGTTCCGCCCTCCCAAAGCGTCGTTCGGACGCTTTCGACGAACCGCTTTTCGACCTGATCTCGGGGTTCGTGTTCGACCTCGGCGTAGGTGCTCTCACAGACGACGAGATCCGCGTCGGGGCGATCCGCGCTGGCCGAAACGAGGCGCTGTCCGCGAACCGAGGTCTCGTCGGTAGTCGCGCGGCTCGGAACCGCTTCGCTCCCGCGGTGGTCGCCGGTGTGAAAATCGCCGGTGTAGAGCAACCGCGTCCCGCCGCCGTCGCCATCGGACTGCGTCCGATCGTCCGAGGGGCTCCCGCCCTCGCTGACGAGCACGTGCGCACTGCCGGGGATGTGACCGGCGTTGAAGAACTCCACGCGGTGGCCCGCCGCGGCGAACGGCTCCCCGTAGCCGTGTGTCTCGGAAACTTCAGAGACGCGACGCCGCTCCTCCTCGGTGAACGGACAGAGGGGGGTCCCGCCGTGGAGCTTGAGCGTGTCTGCGGCGAGCGTCATCGCGAGCTCGTACGTCGGCGGCGTCCAGTGGATCGTCGGGCGGTCGTCGCCGGAGAGCAGCGACGGGATCGCGCCGACGTGATCGAGGTGGCCGTGACTGACGACGACCGCCTCCGGCGAGATATCGCCGACCGGATACTGCGGCGGATCGTCGGTTTTCATCCCGAAATCGAGCAACAGCGAATCGTTGACGAGGATGGCACTCCGGCCGACTTCGCCCGCACCGCCGAGGAACCGGATATTCACTGCGAAACGCTACCGGTTCGAGGCGCTTGCACCCATCGGTTCGTCCGCCGCATACGGACTGTTGTAGTGTTTAACCGGTCAGCGTCCGAACCGAATCGGCGCTGACCGGTACATCGGTACAACGATCCGTGTCACTCGTCGTCTTTCATTTCCTGGAGGCGGTCGATGAGCGCGTCCCCGCTTTCGTCGAACTCGAACTCCACGCTGCCGTCGTGGTCGTTTTCGTGAACGTTGACCGCATCGGAGTCGTCCGTGTCGACGGTCTGGTCTTTCTGCTCGGATTCGTCGTAGCTTCCGAAACCCATACATACGAACGAAGCGGGGCGGAACGGAAAAGTGACGGGGTTTTTGCGAACGAGAACGTGCCGACGTTCCCGACCACCACGTCGTTTTTATCACCTCCAACTCACCGTACACTCGAATGTCTCTCTCCGTCCTCGCACAGGTCGGTGGTGAGATACCGCCGCTCACCGCCGAAATTTTGCTGATCTTCGCTATCATCCTGCTCGCGCTGGTTCTGTTCGTTACGGAGCCGATCCCCATCGACATCACTGCGATCGCGATCGTCTTTCTATTGATCGTTCTCGAGCCGTGGACGGCGGTCGATCCGGCCACCGGAGTCGGAGGGTTCTCCAGCCCCGCGACGATCACCGTCCTCGCGATGTTCGTACTCAGTGAGGGGATTCGACGGTCCGGGCTGATCAACATCATCGGCAGCCAGATCGCCGACCGATACGGACACAGTCCCTACAAACAGCTTCTCGCCGTTCTCGGACTCTCCGGTGGAACGGCCGGATTCATCAACAACACGCCGGTCGTCGCGGTGATGATCCCGATGGTGAACACTCTCTCACAGAAGACGGGAGTCTCGCCGTCGAAACTCCTGATCCCCGTCTCCTACGCCGCGATGTTGGGCGGGATGTTGACGCTCATCGGGACCTCGACGAACATCCTCGCTTCGGACATCTCCGGACGGCTGATCGATCATCCGTTCTCGATGTTCGAGTTCACGCAGCTCGGCGTCCTCGTCTTGGTGACGGGTGTGGTGTATCTGGCGACGATCGGCCGGCTGTTGCTTCCCGAACGGATCAAGATGAGCGACGAGTTGATCGAGGGGTTCGAGATGGCCGAATACCTGACGGAGGTCGTCGTCACCGAAGAGTCCGGGCTCGTCGGCCAGACTGTCAACCAGAGCCTCGCGACGCTCGACGTCGACGCGGACATCGTTCAGCTGATCCGCGGCAAGCAGGTATTCACCGAACCGCTCGCGCGCAAAGAGATCCGCCCCGACGACATTCTCGTCCTTCGAACGGATCGAGAGAACCTCCTGACGTTCATCGAAGCCGAAGGGCTCGAACTCGCGCCGGACGCCGACGTTACCGAGGAGACGCTGCAGGCCGAAACGGACGATATCGAACCAGAGGACGAACAGCGGCTCGTCGAGATCGTCATCTCGCCCGGCGCTTCGCTGCTCGGTCAGACGCTCGAAACGCTGAACTTCAGACAGCGGTACGACGCGACCGTCCTCGCCATCCGACGCGGCGGCGCGGTCATCCACACGCGGATGGACGAGCGCCCGCTCCGCGCCGGTGATACACTACTCATTCAGGCGAGCGAGGAGACCGTCAAGCGGTTCGCGAACGATCGGGAGTTCATCGTCGCACAGGAGCTGACGTTACCCGACTTCCGATACAATCGCATCCCGATCGCGCTCGGCATCGTCGCGGCGGTCGTCGGACTCGCGGCGCTCGACGTGTTGCCGATCCTCGTCAGCGCGCTCGGGGGGATCGTGGCGATGGTCGCGACTGGCTGTG
>CAYQWI010000212.1:0-4147 GCA_964421165.1 uncultured Natronomonas sp. | reverse complement strand
GTCTCCTCGGGCCACACGTCGGCGCGCTGACACAGAAGCGACAGCGTCTCGTGGCCGATTCCAACGCCGACGGCGGGCGTCGGCTCGCCGCCGAAGCCCTCGATGAGGTCGTCGTAGCGACCGCCGCCGAAGACCGAGCGAGAGACCTCGCCAGCGGTATCGAAGCACTCGAAGACGACGCCGGTGTAGTAATCGAGCCCGCGGGCGGTTTCCAACGAGATCGTACAGTACTCGCGAACGCCGAACGCCTCGGCGGCCTCGAGCACCGCGCGCAAGTTCTCGACGGCGTCTTCGACTCGGTCCGTCCCTGCGAACTCGACGAGGTCGTCGAGGTCGTCGGCCCCGAGCAGTTCGTCGAACGACTCGGCCTCCGGGCGGGTCAGGCCGGCGTCGACGAGGAGTTCGTAGTACTCTTCAGTGTTGATCTTTTCGCGCTTGTCGACCGCGCGGATCGCGTCGGCTGTCTCGACATCGCTGTCGAGCGCTTCGAGCAGCCCGCCGAGGAGATCGCGGTGGGATATTCGGAACTCGAAGTCCTCGATTGACAGTCCGAGGTCGGTCAGCACGTCCGCGGAGACGGCGAGGACCTCGGCGTCAGCCTCCGGCCGGTCGGAGCCGAAGATGTCGATGTTCGTCTGGTAGAACTCCCGAAATCGACCCTGCTGGACCTGCTCGTAGCGCCAGAACGGCCGCGTCGAGAACCACTTGATCGGCTTCGCGAGCGCGCCGTGTCGGGCGACGACCATCCGCGCGACAGTCGGCGTCAGCTCCGGCGTCAACGCGACCGATCGACCGCCCTTATCCTCGAAGGTGTACAGCTCGTCGACGATCTCCTCGCCGGATTTGTCGACGTACATCTGCGTTCGCTCGAGGGCTGGCGTGCCGATCTCACGGAACCCGTACCGTCGGGTTCGCTCCTCGATGGCGTCCGTGACCTCCCGGCGGGCGGACATCTCGCCGGGGTAAAAATCTCTGAATCCCTTCAGACCGTCGTACATGGGGGAAAATTCGGTGGCGAGACCCTAAAAGGTGCGATCCTCTCTTCAGGAGAAATCTCACGGGTTGTCGGGCCTATCGCCGACGCCGGGGGCGGTAGTATATGGCAAAAACGCTTATTATACACGAAAGATAATTATCTATTTGGTATGATCGACGATCGGGGGGCGGCCAGAAACGAGCGGGGAGAACCCACCGAGACGACACCGCAGCTGTCCGACGATCGGCTCTATCGAGCCCTCGCGTCGACACGGCGACGTCGTCTGCTACACGTTCTGCTCGAAAGGGAGGAAAGCACCGTCGAGGAGCTCGCCACGGTTCTCACGGGATGGGAGGCGAGCGAAACGGGAACGATGGGTACGGTCCGGGATTACGACCGTATCGGCATCGAACTCAAGCACGTTCACCTACCGTTACTCGCCGACATCGGACTGATAACGCACGACCGCGAGAGCGACACCGTCAGAATCGAACGGATCGACCCCCTCCTCGTCGAGCTGCTCTCCAGAAGTGTCGACGCCGGTCGATCCTCTCTATCGTGATGACGTTCGAGTCCATGCTCGCCGGGATCCGGGACCGAGGTCGACACGTAACGATCTACCGGCGTCGCGACGAGGAGACGGATTTCGACGACTGGTTTATAAACCACGCCGTCAGCGTCGACGTTCGACCGCTTCCGCCGGGCGGACCGGACGCCTTCGTCGCGATCGAATCGGACGGGGAGTTCGCGGGCGTTCTCGGTGAAGAGCAGCTATCGGGGCTGCTCGAACCCCCCATCGTCAGGCCGGGGGAGAGAGACGACATCTCGGCCGGTTATCGAGTGCTTTTCGACGTGCTCGATGACACGGTGTTCACGTCGATGGAGCGGCGTCAGCTCCTCGCGGTCAGTCGAGAGATCGAGGACAGAGCCTACCGCGTCGGAGCCGGCACGCTCCGCGTCGGGTTTCAGACCCTCTCGGCGTTCGAGCCACAGCTCGACGTGTATAGACACCTCGCAACGACCACAGAGCTCGATATCCATATTTACGGGAGTGCGGACTGGACGCCGCCGGAAATCGCGGGGGTTACCTACCACATCGTCGACGATTCGCGCGCTCGATACTGGGTCCTCGCGTTCGACGGCGGACCCGACGACACGCAAGCCAGTGGGCTGGTCGCCAAGGAACGATCGGACGGATACGACGGATTCTGGACCGACGATATCGGGATGGTGGACGAGATCACGGCCGGGCTCACGACCCCGGGAGCCGGCAAATTACAGGAGTGAAAACGGGGAGGTAGCTGCCAGTGGGCGGGCGCGATCAGTCGACAATGACTTCGACCGGCTCGTCGGCTTCGGTCCCCTCGCTCGCCGCGTCCGAGCGCTGCTGTTGATAAAACAGCGCCGCAGCGACGCCCAGGACGATCCACGAGCGCCAGTTCGCCAGATTCAGCGTGTAGCCGAGCCCGAACGGTTTTTCGACCAACATGCCTCGTCCCGGCTGCCAGTAGGACGACAGCATCCGACCGAGGGACGGTCGCTCGAAGTTGTACGGGACGCCGAACAGTTCGCCGGATTGTGGCTTCTCGCTCATACTGCTCATTACGTGACGGCGTGACTTATAAGCACGCCCTCGGGTCAGTCACTGATACCGGCCGCGGGTCTCGATGTCGCGCAGCCGATCGACGACGCGCTCGTCGCCGACGGCGAGGTAGGCGTCCTCGAAGGCGTCGATGAGTTCTGCCGGGTCGTCGGCCGTCCCGGCGAGCGTCCCCTCGAAGACGTGGAGATCCATCGCGTAATCCTCGACGTGGTCGCTGTAGTAGCCGAGGCCGAAATCGATGAGGTAGGTCAGTCCGTCGTCCGCCGGATCGACGCGGACGTTTCGCGGCGTTGGATCGCCGTGGACGAATCCGGCCCCGTGACATCGTGCGAGCTGTCGACCGACGTCCCGGACCCTGGATTCGGTCACCGCGTCCGTGAGGTCGACACTGCCGACGAACTCGAACTCGAGGGTCGCCTCACGGAGATCGATATCGAACACCACGGGGGTTGGGACGCCGACACGTCGGGCCTCGCTCGTGAGTCTCGCCTCGGAACGCGTCCGTCGTCGCCGCAGCGTTCGATCGAGTTCGGGATGTCTGTACTCCTTCGAGAGGCGACGCTTGAACGCGCGACCGGTCGAACCGTCGAGCTCGACGATCGCCTCAGCGCCCTGCGTTTCCGTTCGTGCGTTGGCACCCTCCGGCCCGGCTCGTTCGGTCGTATCTGGAACGCCGTCTCGCCACGTCACGGCCACCTCGTCGGGCCGGAAGTTCGGGCGCACGCGGGACTCGTCGATGGGAAGCGTATCGCCGGCGTCGTACATTTTCGCGCCGAGAACCGCGATCATACCGGCGTTATCGCGCAGAAAGCGCGGTTCGGGGGCGTAGAAGTCGGCCCCACGCGCCGCACACATCGTCTCCAGCATCTCCCGGAGCCGCTCGTTTTGACCGACGCCGCCGCCCAAAACGAGCTCGTCGCGGCCGGTGAGAGAGAGCGCTCGCTCGCTCACCTCGGTCAACATCGCGAACATCGTCTCCTGGAGGCCACAGCAAACGTCTTCGACCGGGGTCCCGTCGTCGACGGCGGCCTTCGCTGCCGACGTGATCCCCGAAAACGAGAGGTCCATCCCCTTGACGACGTACGGTAACTCGACGTACTCGCCCGCTTTGGCCTCGGCTTCGACCTTCGGGCCGCCCGGATGCGTCCAGCCGACGTGACGGGTGAACTTATCGATCGCGTTACCGATCCCGGTGTCCATCGTCTCGCCGAGCACCCGATACCGGCCGTTGTGGTATCCAAGCACGTGGGCGTTCGCACCGGAGGCGTTCAGACAGATCGGCGTGTCGAACCCGGATCGGTGACGGCCGATCTCCAGGTGGGCGACCATGTGGTTGACGCCGACGAGCGGAACGTCGAGCGATCCGGCGAGCGCGCGCCCAGCGGTGCCGGCGATCCGGAGGCATGGACCGAGTCCGGGACCACGCGAGAACGCGACGGCGTCGATCGCATCGCCCGGTTCGTCGTGAGCCGATCCGAGATCGACGAGCGCTTTCTCGACGACATCGGGGATCGCACTCCGCATGTGCTCGGCCGCTTCACGAGGGTGAATACCGCCGCTATCGGGCT
>CAYQWI010000211.1:0-4157 GCA_964421165.1 uncultured Natronomonas sp. | reverse complement strand
GGCCTGAATCACCCACCGAGGAATCCCACGGCTTCAGCCGTGTGGAGGATGTCAATATCCGAGCGTTCGATCTCCTCGGCGTTTCGTCATAGGCTCCGTTGGAGTTCATGCGTCCTTCCCGGAGAAGGGAGAGATGGAACCCAAAACCGGGCTTTAGGATCTCCGGGGGGCTTCGATACTCCCTCTCATAGGGAGTATCGTACGTTGTGAGAGTCTGACTGTGGCGGACTTCGAAATCCGTCGATCGATCGGCTGGCCGTCGATGTGCCGTCGGGCACGATACTCCCTCTCAGTAGCGTCGCGACAGACCGACGCCGATGATCGACATAAAGACGATGAAAAAGGCGATCGCACCGACCAGTGCGAGCCCACCGTCGGCGGTCAGCGTGTCGTTGGTATGCGTACTTCCGATCCACATCATGATGACGGCGAGCGTTGCGACACCGCCAAGCGCGACGACGGCTTCGACGGCGGCATCCCGATCCATGTACATCGGTGCGGTGGTGTAGGAGAAAAACGCTTCGAAGGAGAGTTGCGAGGGCGACCGCAGGGAGTCCTCAGTGGCGAGCCGGGAGCAGAAGATTTGTACAGCGGACACGATAAACGGATACGAACATGACGATTTCGTGGATTCCCCTCCAGTGCGCCGAGTGCGGTACCGAGTGGGAAGCGGCACCGAACGCCCTTCCGACACCGGAGTCGGAGTTCGGATGTCCCTACTGCGGGGCGAGCCAGCCAGTCGACACATTGGTGCAGACCCGAGACGGGATGGAGCTGCTCGAAGCGTTCCACGAACCGTAGCCGGCGAGCGGCTCATTACCGTCGAGCACGTACGTATAGCCGAAATGACGCACCACGAATACACACCCGCGTCATCGGACTCTCCGACCCGTCGACCGTTAGCGCCCGATACGAGCCGAATCGAGGAGCGATCGGCGCGGGCCTGGACGGAACCGATGGCGGTTCGCCCGCTCGGCGGCGGCCGCTACGCCGTCGACAGCAGCTCCGGTGCGACCTACGCCGTTGATCTGCTCACCGGCACGTGTAGCTGCCCCGACCACGAAATCCGTGGCGAGCGCTGCAAGCACCTGCGCCGCGTCGCGATCGAGATCACGGAACGGCGCGTTCCGCCACCGGGCCGCCGCCGAGCGGACTGCGCCGTCTGTCGGCGTCCATCGTTCGTTCCCGAATCCGGCCCCGCCGTCTGTGGGGACTGCTGGCTCGAACGGGGGGATATCGCGACCGATCGAGAAACCGGTGATACCGTCGTCGTCTATCGGATGACGGCCGATACGGCCACCGACCGATACATCGATTCGGCCGGCTGTACGGTCGCCGACTATCCGAGAAACGACGGCTATCCAGCCGACGATCCAGTCGTCGAGATCGTCTATCCGTTCGACGGGGAGCCCGACGCCGACCTCGACGACCGGAGGCGGTATGCGTTTCCCCGCTCTCGGCTCGCGGCGCGCGATGAAATGCTCATCCAATAACCGCGATCGCGTGGCTCGATATCCTCCGTCGGCCGACACCGGTTTCCGTCTCGTTAGCCTACGGTCCTCATGACTGATTGGTCAGCGGTTCTGGTCGGATTTGTGGTCGGCGTTATCGCCAGCGTCGTCGCTTTCGCCGTCCCGGTCGTCGGACACATCGCGGCGGGACTGCTCGCGGGCTTCGTCGCGGGCTATCTCGCGGGCGGCGGATTGATGAGTGGTCTGTGGCACGGCCTGTTGGCAGGGGCGTTCGGCGGTCTCGTCATCGCCTTCCTGTTCGCAGTTGTCGTCTCGCTCGTTGGCGTCTCCGTGGGCGGTCCGCTCGGATTGCTGGGTGGATTCGGCGTCTTCGCGATCGGGGCGATCATCGCCGTTCTGCTGGCGCTCGATAGCGCGATCGGCGGCGCGGTCGGCGGTCTCCTCAGCGGTTAAGGCGTTCGCGTTCCTACGTGGGGTATGACCGAAATCGATCCCGACGCACTCCTCCCGAACGAGCGCGTGAAGGACGCCGTTCGAGACGGCGAGATAACCCAACTCAGCCGCGGTGCCGCCAACCGGTACGCCGAGGCGGGAGATACGTTCGAACTCGGTGACGATCGCTTTGCGGTGGCGAGCGTCGACGAGCGGACGCTCGGTGATCTGACCGACGCCGACGCCCGGCGAGAGGGATCGTCCTCGCTGGAAGCGTATAAAAAGCGCATGGAGCGCGTCCATCCGGGCGATTTCGAGTGGGACGACACGAGCTCGATCGTCACGTATCGGTTCGAGCCGACCGACCGATAGAACGCCACTGCGAGCGTCTTATAAGCGAGTATCGACAGAATCTGGTATGGAGAGCCTCGAAGCCGAGCTGCGACGTGCCCGCGAGCTGTCGGTGACGGAACTGGCCGACGCGATCGAGTCGATCGGCTTCGAGTGTACTCGATGTGGGGCGTGCTGTACGGCCGATGAGCCGATCGAACGAGACGGAACCGAGGGCGGCAGCGACGGGGTCGAACCGCACACGGCCACGCTGTTTCCCGACGAAGCCCGCCGGCTTCGGGACGCTGCGTCTGAGTCGTTCGACGAGCCACACGAGTGGCGCGACGTGGCTCGCCCGATGCCGTACGGCGTGGATGGCGACGGCCCGGACGCGACCGGTGAAACGTTCGAGTGGGCGATCCAGACCGACCCTTGCGGCGACTGCGCCTTTTATACCGAGGCGGACGACGGCGTCGGCGCGTGTACAGTTCACGCCGACCGGCCGCTCGTCTGCCGTACGTATCCCTTCAGCGTCGCCTTGGGCGGCACGAGCGAACCCATGGGCGACGCCGTCGATCGGGAGGGAATCGTCCGCGCCCACGAATGTGAGGGGCTCGGACGCGATATCGCCCGCGAAGACGCCCGCGAACTGGCGTCGGCGCTCAAAGAGCGGGCGATTCGGGAACTCAAGGAGGCGATCGCGCTACGGGATCGGTACGAGCCGCGCCCGGATGTCGATGGAGTCGTCGTTCACGATTCCGAAGGACAGAAACGAGCGGACGGGACGCCCCTCGAGACGCGATAAACTCCCGCTCGTGGGCGATACGACCCCTGCGACCGCCGATAGCTTCTATATGCGTCGTCGTCATGCTAGAAACGAAGCTCTATGGAAATCTCCGAGAAACTCCTGTGTCTGTTCAGCGCCGAGGTCGAAGAGGCCGATGATCGATTCGTTGTCGAAGTTCCGCGCCGCGAAATAGATACCGGCTCCGTCGACGCCGACGAAGTCTACCGTGTCGCTCTCATCGCCGGCGACGGCGAGGACGCCACGCCGGATTCGACGACGACCGCACCGAGCGACGAACCGCAACCACCCGTCGAACCCGGCGAAATTCGCTACGTCGAGATCGAGGATCTCGGCAAGCAGGGCGACGGTATCGCCCGCGTCGAGCGGGGCTACGTCATCATCGTCCCCGGCGCTGAAGTCGGTGACCGCGTCAAAATCGAAGTTTCCGAGGTCAAATCGAACTTCGCCGTCGGCGAGGTCATCGAGTAGCGTTCCCGTCCGCCGACATCCTGTTTTTAACCGTTTCTATCGTTTATGGGCTCTCGACCAACTCCCTCTGAAATACATCTCTCTGCCTGGCGGTTATACTTCATCCTAATCCCGCTTAATCCGGGATAATCCGGGACGACTACTGGGGGTTTATATATCGCTGTCCGGCCAAGGAACGACCGAGATGAAACGTACCAGCCTACTCGTGGCCCTGCTCGTCGTCCTCGGGATGGTCGTCGTCCCGGCGGTCGGCGCGATCGAAGGGCAAACCGAATCCGAGGAGCCGAATGACGCAGTAGGGCCCGGCGAGCGACTATCGGGTGTCGTCGGCGTCCAGAGCGCGGAAATCGACGGCGAGATCGAACGTAACGCGTTCACGATCGCGCTTGAAAACGCGGACGATAACGCGACCAGAGCGAGCCACATCGCCGAAAAGCTCAACGATACCGAACCGCGGCTGGCCGCGCTAGACGAACGGAAAGCCGAGCTGCGAGAGCAGCGAGAGAGCGGTGAAATCACCGAAGGGCAGTATCGAGCGCGAACTGCGAAGCTGGCGACTGAAGTCGACACCGTCGAAAGACAGCTAAACCAGAGCAACGCGACGGCCGCCGACCTGCCGGCCGAGACGCTCGAAGAAAACGGCGTGA
>CAYQWI010000210.1:0-4165 GCA_964421165.1 uncultured Natronomonas sp. | reverse complement strand
GAAGACGGTAATGTTCGCTTCAGGCTCAACGTGCCAGACTCGCTTTCGCCGGAGAGTTATCACGACTGGAGTAAACACGAACTTCGCTTCCCGACCCATTCTCGGCTTCGACGGATGCTCAACGTCGGAGACGTGAACGCACCAACACTCCATGCTTCCGAACATGGTTACACGCTCGATGTGCCCGTGTCGATCCCGGAACAAGAAGGTGAGACGGTTGCCGACCGCGTCCTGGCGGTCGATCTCGGCGTCAAAAAACAGGCTACTGCGGTCGTCCTTGACAACGGAGACGACGGAACGCACGAGCAAGTTTCGCCACCACAGTTCATCGACCACCCAGCGAAAGACAAACTGTTCCGCCTGAAAGCCGACGCCGAAGGGATCAACGACCGCCTTGCAGAACTGCGGCGACAGGGCAAAGGACACACGGAACGGTTCGAGCACTTGCTGAGCGAGTTTCGCCAGACACGCCGGAAGGAACGTCGCCTTCGTGAGCAAATCCAGCATGACGTGGCAAACCAGTTGGTGTGGCTAGCCGCCGAGAACAGCTGTGAAACCATCGTGTTCGAGTCACTCGGGCAGATTGATTCACCAGACACAGGTGGTGCAATAGCGTGGTCGATCAGTTCGTGGGCACGTGGCTCTCTGCTGGATTGTGTCGAGTACAAGGCCGAGTTGCTCGGGATCGAGTTCACGATGGAGAATCCGTGGGGAACGTCACGGTACTGCCCTCGGTGTGGCGAGCGTGGTCGCACTGTGAACGCCCCCAATGACCACGAAGAGAGCCGTCACGGTGGGCACTTTCACTGTCCGGAGTGTGGCTACGAGTGCGATCGTGACGTAGTTGGGGCGGTGAATGTCGGGCGGAAGCACCTCTCTGAGGGCAAGATGGAAGAGGCGAACCCTGCTGAGTATAGCTCGGTCGGGAATCACGCCAGTTTTCCATCACCTTTGGAGGGTGCCCGTTCTGCTGGCGTTCAGTCCGCGACCGACCAACGGAAACAGGAGTTGGCGAGCGGTCGTCAGACCCACCTGTCTCAGCACTGTTCGTCGTCACTCACTGTGACACGGCGGGAGACAGCCACGGGTGGACTGCATCAAACTCACGGTAGTAACACCGGGCAGCAGTCGCCCAGCGGGAGTATCACACAGTACGTCCTCGCCAGTACTACTGACTGTGGTTGAATACTCTTAAATACTACTGAAAATCAAAACGGTTTGAGGACCGTTGTTGCCAACGCTTTCTGTAAGGGATTGTTTTATGCCAACAGTAATGTTATGAAAGAACATATAAATCCAACTGTTCGATGAATCTGTTCCACTTACGTAAATAATGGAATCGAGACCGATCTTCCTCAACAATGTACTCCACAAGAGCGTAGATCGAATCCGGAGAGATATCCCCGAAGGATTGCCGAGTTCGACTCTGTAACTTCGTTCTCGCATCCCCGATTTATAATCTATGGCGGTTGACAGACTACCTGATCAAGGTAGCGCTGGACGAGGATACCCGCTCACCGCCAGTATCGACGGCGAAGACGTTTGTGCGGGCGCTCGGTGAGTTCCTGCGCGATATCGGGTAGCCGCGAATTCTCGTAGCTGGGTTCGCAGATCGTGAGTGACATCGCTAAGCAGTAATTCATTCTTTCACCGTTTCTTATCGAGTAACGTACCCTTCTGGTTTCAACTCGCGCCCGCAAATTGATTTCAGGGTATAGAAGTCAGTCACCTCTTGTGTCATTTGCAGCCTTATAACCGCGCGAAGAATATGTAAACAAGAGCCCCGATCGGATCGGTGTTCTCGTTCGACGTGGGGTAATTCACACGATAGGGCGTCCGTGGCGGGGACACACAACACCCTCCGGAATCGTTCGATCCCCTCCGTCCTCCGTGTTACCGGAAGAACTCTCGACTCAAAACGACGAGAACGAGCAACGGAACGACGACGACGATCCCGACCGAACCGACCAACAGCACGTTTCGGACGAACTCGTCCCACCACGGACAGGCGGTTAGCTCCCGAAGGGAGCGTTCTGGACACTCCCCTGTGCCGGACGTCCTGAGATACGCGGCGATGAGCACCGCCACGAGGAACGTCGTGGCGCCGATCGAGGAGACCCATCCCAACACGACGGGTGAGATACCCGACGAGCTATCGTCCATTTTCCGGCTCGACATCCGATGTCCCTCGGTCGGACATACGGGCCGTCCGACATATCAGTGCTGATCGACGGTCAAAAGTCGTCGAGCCGTGTCTGACTCCGCGGTGGGCCTTTTTTAGGCGGTTCGGCTCCCAAAAGCCGCGGGAGCGCCGTATCCGCGAACGTCAGCCCCAACACGAGGACGATCGGTGCGAAAAAGAGCCCGTAGAACCCGAACACGACGGGCCCGAAGATGTACGCGAGCATCAACAGTCCGACGTGGGTCCGCTTGCCGCTGAGATACGGCCGGAGGACGAGATCGGGAATCGTATCGACGATCACGACGGCTAACACGAGAAATCCCACGATGTATGCCAGGAGTTCGAGCGTCCCGTCGAGAACGATCGGAACCGCGGCGAATCCCGCCAGTGGAAAGTAAATGATCTTCATACCGACGACGGGGATCAGGCTAGCGATTCCCGTCAGCGCGCCGGCGAGCGCCGGGTACGGGACCTCGGCTCCGGACGGGGCGACGGCGTTGTACCCGAGGAAGACGGCGATCGCTATGAAGGAGATGACGATCACGTTCAGTAGGTTTCCGAACAGCACAGCCTCTAACTCATCGTCGACGGCCTCGAAATACTCGCGGGCGATGGCCTCATCGTCGAACCGCAACAGCCACGAGCGGAACTTCGAACCGTCGATGAGAAGATAGTACGTCACGACCGCGACGATGAGCAGATTCAAAAGCAACCCCGTCACGAGACTCGTCACGAACGCTGCATGCTCCGTGGCGAACTGTATGAACGCGTCGAGTTCGCCGTCCCGGTAGGCCTCCAGAATCCCTCCGATGCTCAACTCGGGCAACTCGCCGACGTCCTCGAACCACGCGACGTTGTCCGGAGTCGCCTCGAAGACCGGATACGTTTCTACGAACGTTCTCGCCTCGAGAACGACGAGAACGATCGTGTAACTCAAGAGTAAAACCAGTGGAACCGCGAGAAACGAGATCGTCACCGCGGCCCGGATCTGCTTCGGTAGCCGGAGACGCTCGAGTGAGTTGTAAAACCGGCGCGTCGAGTAGTACAGAAAGACCGCGACCGTAAGCGCCGCGATGAATCGGTAGGCCATGTATCCGACGATACCGGCGACGAGGACGCCGAAGCCGGCGACGACCAGTCGCTTTTCGTTCATACGCTATCCTCCGTCGGGGAGCAAATAAACACCGCGACGATCCGTCCGTCCGATCGGTGGCTTCTGTCCCCGTTCTTCGCCGATCCGGCCGACTTCCGGGCGCTGTCGGTTCCGTATCGATCGCCACCGATTTGTAGCCCCCACGGCGAGAGACTACCAATGTGTCCGCATGGCTGTCGTTTCAAAGGGCGTATCGAACCGAGAACTCCGACACGGCCGTCGGGGGCGTGGAGCCGGCCTCGCCAGCCCAGCCGTCTCCGTTCGGGATCGATAGGGGAGGGACGATGACTGACGACGGACGGGGTGACGACAGGGGGCCGATCCGTGATGACCCGGCGGAGATGGATCTCGACGAGCTCCGCGAGGAGATCGAAACCATCGACAGCGAGATCGTCGAAAAGATCGCCCAGCGAACTTACGTCGCCGAAAGCATCGCGGCGGTCAAACGCGAACGGGGGTTGCCGACGACCGACGAGTCCCAAGAACAGGCGGTGATGGAGCGTGCGGGAACGAACGCCGAACGGTTCGACGTGGACGCGAACCTCGTCAAGGCGGTCTTCAGACTCTTGATCGAGTTGAACAAGGTGGAGCAGCGAGAAAGCAGATAGGTAAAAATCGGTCTTTTCAGGCCGTATGTCTGCTGTTTATAAGCAAATCTTTCGGTTAGCTGTTCTCATAATTTCCAGTCGATGAATGACGTTACGGTTCTGGCTGACCATTAGGGGAACTCATCGTAGATGGACGACCGATGCCCAACTGCCCCGACTGTAACACTTGTGCCTGTTGGTTGAATCGTACGATGACACGGTAGTCACCGACTCGCAACGACT
>CAYQWI010000209.1:0-4172 GCA_964421165.1 uncultured Natronomonas sp. | reverse complement strand
CCGCCTTTGATCACGTACTTGGGCTTGATCCCGAAGAACTCGGGCTCCCAGAGGACGATGTCGGCCATCTTCCCGGGTTCGAGAGAGCCCACGTATTCGTCGATCCCAGCGACTTTCGCGGGGTTGATCGTGTACTTCGCGACGTAGCGTTTGATGCGGTGGTTATCGGCGTCGGTCCCCTCGTCTTCCGGCAACGGCCCGCGCTGGGTTTTCATCTTATCGGCCGTCTGCCACGTCCGGGCGATGACTTCGGCCATCCGACCCATCGCCTGCGAATCGGAGGTCATCATGCTGATCGCCCCCCGATCGTGTAAGACGTCCTCGGCGGCGATGGTTTCCGCACGGATCCGCGATTCGGCGAACGCGACGTCTTCCGGAACGTCCGGATTGAGGTGATGACAGACCATCACCATATCGAGGTGCTCGTCGAAGGTGTTCTCCGTGTAGGGCATCGAGGGGTTCGTCGACGACGGGAGCATGTGTTCGAACCCGACGAGTTCGAGCACGTCGGGCGCGTGGCCGCCGCCGGCCCCCTCGATGTGGAACGTGTGGATCGTCCGGCCGTCGATGGCGTCGAACGTTCGCTCGACGAAGCCGGATTCGTTGAGCGTGTCCGTGTGGATACACACCTGCACGTCCGATTCGTCCGCGTATTCGAGACAGCTGTCGATCGCGGCCGGCGTCGACCCCCAATCCTCGTGTAGTTTGAGGCCGCACGCACCGGCCTCTACTTGCTCTCTGAGCGCGTCGGGGCGGCTGCTGTTGCCCTTCCCGTAGAACCCGACGTTCATCGGCCACTCCTCGGCGGCCTGCAAAAAGCGCCGGATATTTTTAGGCCCCGGCGTACACGTCGTTGCACCGCCGCCGTATCCGCCCCCGAACATCGTCGTGATCCCGCTCGCCAGGGCGTGATCGATCAGTTGTGGGCTGTTGAAATGGACGTGAATATCGAGGCCGCCGGGGGTGGCGATGAGGCCGTCGGACGGCGTGGCGTCCGTGCTCGGCCCGATGACGAGCTCCTCGTCGACGCCGTCCATCGTATCCGGATTCCCGGCCTTTCCCACGCCGACGATACGACCGTTCCGCACGCCGATGTCGCCCTTTTGAATCCCCAAAACGGGATCGATCACGACGACGTTGCTGAACACCCAATCGAGCGCTCCCTCCGCCTGCGTGGTCCCGGACTGCATTCCCATGCCGTCCCGCATGGTCTTGCCGCCGCCGAAGACGGCCTCGTCACCGTACGTCGCGTGATCGTGTTCGATTTCGGCCAACAGCGAGGTATCACCGAGTCGAAGTCGGTCGCCCTCCGTCGCGCCGTAGAGATCGGTGTACTCCGCTCTCGATAGCTCCCGGCTCATAGCTCGATCCCCAGATACTGCTGTTCGGCTGCGCGTTTCAACGCCCGAGACCGGGTCTCTTCGTCGTCGAGTTCGCCGTTCACGAGTCCGGCCATGCCGTAGACGATCCGTCGGCCACCGATCGCGACCAACTCGACGTCGCGTTCGTTCCCCGGTTCGAACCGGACCGCCGTCCCGGCCGGCACGTCTAACCGCATCCCGTACGCGGCGTTACGATCGAAATCGAGCTCGGGGTTCGTCTCGAAGAAGTGATAATGCGAACCGACCTGCACCGGCCGATCGCCGGTGTTTTCGACGGTTACGGTCGCGGTTTCACGGCCGCCGTTGATCGGTATCGATCCATCCGCCGGGAGTAACTCTCCGGGGAGAGAGTCCGTCACGAACCGATCACCTCAAACGGTCGACGCTGAGTGCGTATGTACATGAACACGGGATTAGCTCGTCGAAACAGTTGGAAGCGTTCGCCCGACACTATCGACGCGGGCCCCGAAGGTCTCGACTTCGAACCCGGTCGGAAGCCTCCCAAAGCTTGAACCGACGGTCCGAGGGTGGTCCGGAAGGTCTGTGCCCGCCCGCAGCGGTATTTCGAACATACACTACACTTCGCGTATGGCATACACAATCTATCTATTCGAGCGATATTTTCCAAATACCCATTGAAAGCATACATATGAACAAATAAACGTGAGATATTAGTAGAAGCAATAATCGGCCTACTCGTACGTAACCGCAATACAATACGCGTACAAAACGGAGTCGAGAGTTCAGGCTCCTCGCCGTCGAGTCAGCAACAACCGATGGCGTCCGCGCGTCGATCACGCCGACGTGCGTGGATAATTGGTGTGACACGAGCGAGAGGCGGACGGCCTACCGCACACCCATAAGTGAATATGTAACTGAAAATATAGCCATACTACTGAATATTCGTCTACTATATTCGGGAACCCCTTCCGCAATCTTCGCCGTAAAGGAGTAGGTTTAATTATTCGGCCACATTGCCAGTCACGTGACGATGCAAAACGAATCGGCGGGAATATTCACAGATGCTGGCAAAAATTCCTCACATAAATTAATATATGTCATATAAAAAATTCTTTCTCACCAGGATTCCGCAGATCGCAGTGTCTCTGTTCGGACTGAGCGTGTTTATCTTCACACTGGTGCGGGTTGTCCCCCAGGATCCGGCACGCGCCGCCATCGGACCGGGGGCTAGCGAGGAGGTTTATCAAGCGTATCGGGAGGAGCTACGATTGGACGAGCCGCTTTACATCCAGTACATCGGATTTCTCCAGGACATTTTGACCGGGAAACTCGGAGAATCGGTTCGAACTAGAAACGACGTGGTGGTAGATCTGGCCGACAAGCTGCCGGCAACGATGGAGTTGATTCTCTTCGGATTCACCATGGCCGTCATCCTCGGTGTTCCCTTCGGCGTGTTCGCGGGGTTGAACAAAGACCGATGGCCGGACCACACGTCTCGGGCTGTCGCGTTGTCGGGCGTGGCGTTTCCCCGGTTTTGGCTCGCGATCGTATTTCAGGTCGTACTGGTGTCGTGGCTCGGGCTCTTCCCGCTCACCGGGCGTATCTCCGGAGCGGCCCCACCGCATACCACCGGCTTTTACACCATCGACAGCCTGATCGTCGGAGACTTCGACACGTTCCTCGACGCGCTCTGGCATCTGGTGTTACCCGCGACGGCGCTCGGGTTCTCGACCATGGCGCAAGTGACGAGGCTCGTTCGTTCGGAGATGATCGAAGTCAATCGTCGAGATTACATCATGACATCGAGGTCGTTCGGGCTTCCCGGATGGATGATCTCGTATAAATACATGTTAAAAAACGCGTTCGGGAGTACCCTCACCGTCCTCGGATTTCGGATCGGCGGGATGCTCGCCGGTGCGACGTTCGTCGAGTTGATCTTCAACATCGACGGGGTCGGCCGATATCTGTTGAACGCGATACTCGGACTCGATTTCAACGCGATCGTCGGGGTCGTGTTGGTGTTGGGAGTCATCTATCTCCTATCGAGCGCGACCGTCGACCTGCTACACGGATATCTGGATCCACGAATACGACAGGAGAACTAATATGAGCGGAATACTACAACGCGAGCTATCGGTAGCGCAAGAAGAGAAGCTAGATAATCTCAAGCGACTGTGGTCGAGATTCACGTCGAATCTGTTGACGGTGGTCGGAACGCTGATCATACTCTCCGTCGTGTTCGCCGCCGTATTCGCACCGTTTCTCGCCCCGTATCCCGACCACGCCGAAGGTGGGATCGGATCGGTCGATACGGAAAACCGGTTTGCGGAACCGAGTACGGATCACCTGATGGGGACGGACGATAGCGGGAGAGACATCTTCTCGAGAGTGCTGTACGGTGCGCGAGTCTCGTTACAGATGGCCGCGATCACGCTCGGAATATCGATCTCTGTCGGTGCGACACTCGGTATGACTGCCGCGCTGAGTGGCGGCCTGACCGAGGTCGTTATCATGCGGACTGCCGATGCGTTCATGTCCGTCCCCGCGCTCGTGCTCGCGATGGTCGTCGCCGCGGTGTTAGAGCCGAATATATACATCGCGATGGTCGCGATTTCCTGCTATTGGTGGACGCTGTACTGTCGACTGGTACACGGGGAGGTAAACGCCATCAAAGAGGAGGAGTTCGTCGAGGCGACGCGCGCATTAGGGGCGTCATGGCCCAATATCGCCATCAGGGAGATAGCCCCTAACGTCGCGACCCCCGTGCTGGTGAAGTCGACGATCGATGCCGGCTTTATCATTCTCGTCGCCGCCGGACTGGGCTTTTTG
>CAYQWI010000208.1:0-4182 GCA_964421165.1 uncultured Natronomonas sp. | reverse complement strand
ATATACGAACCAACAGCGGACGCGAACAAAAAGACCGCGTCGATGTGGATCGGCTAAAAATAGTATGCGAGAGCTGTCAGGTCAGAACTCCTCGTCGGGCGTCGGAACGCCGTCGTCCGGATCATCGAGTTCCTCGAAGGAGTCGCGGAGTGTTCGGATCCGATCACGGATGTCGGCGGCGAGTTCGAACTCGAGGTTGTCGGCCGCCTCGTTCATCCGGCGTTCGAGCCGTTCGATGAGTTCTTCGGCCTCCTCGGGCGAGTCGGCTTCGACGCCGGAGACGCCGTCGGTGTCCGTCTTCGAGCCGGGGAGGTTCGTCTCGCCGACTGCCTTCTCGATCGTCCGGGGTTCGTGTCCGTGTTCTCGGTTGAACTCGGTCTGGATCTCGCGGCGGCGGCGGGTCTCCTCGATCGCCGAGCGCATCGAGTCGGTCGTCTCGTTCGCATAGAGGACGACGCGGCCGTTGACGTTCCGGGCGGCCCGCCCCATGGTCTGCACCAGCGTCGTCTCCGAGCGGAGAAAGCCCTCCTGATCGGCGTCGAGGATGGCGACGAGGCTCACTTCGGGGATGTCCAGCCCTTCGCGAAGGAGGTTGATCCCGACGAGCACCTGAATCTCACCGAGTCTGAGCGAACGGACGAGTTCGTGTCGTTCGAGCGTGTCCGTCTCGTCGTGCATGTACGCCACGTCGACGCCCGCCCCCTCGAGGTACTCCGTGAGGTCTTCGGCCATCCGCTTCGTGAGCGTCGTCACGAGGACGCGTTCGCCCTCCGGGACGGATTCGATCCGTTCCATCAAGTCCTCGATCTGGCCGTCCGCGGACGCGATTTCGATCTCCGGATCGACGAGGTGGGTCGGGCGAACGATCTGTTCGACGATTTCAGCGGAGTGTTCGCGCTCGTAGTCGCCGGGCGTCGCGGAGACGTACAGCGTCCGATCGGTTTTCTCCTCGAACTCCTCGAAGGTCAGGGGCCGGTTGTCGTACGCCGTCGGCAGCCGAAACCCGTTGTCGACGAGCGATTCCTTCCGCGATTTATCGCCCGCGAACTGCCCTTTGATCTGGGGGATCGTCTGGTGGGACTCGTCGACGACGGTGAGAAAGCCGTCGGGGAAGTAATCGAGCAGCGTGTAGGGCGGTTCCCCCGACTCGCGATCCGACATGTGAACGGAGTAGTTCTCGATGCCCGAACAGTAGCCCGTCTCTTCGAGCATCTCCAGATCGAACGTCGTCCGCTCCTCGATCCGCTGGGCGGCGACGAGGTCGCCCTGTCGCTCGAAGTAGCTCACGCGCCGTTCCATCAGTTCCTGGATCTCCTCGATCGCCTCGCGAAGCGTCTCCTCGGGCATCGAGTAGTGCTCCGCCGGGTGGACGAGGGCTGCGGGTTCAGTCGAAACGACCTCGCCGTTCAACACGTCGACTTTCATGATCCGGTCGATCTCATCGCCCCAAAACTCCACGCGGAGCGCGTGGCGGCCGTACATCGGATAGATCTCGACGGTGTCGCCCCGGACCCGAAACGTGCCCTGCTGGAAGTCCACGTCGTTTCGCTCGTAGTTCAGGTCGACGAGCCGCTTGAGCAGTCCCTCCCGACCCACCTCGTCGCCGGGTTCGAGCCGCATCGCCATCCCCTCGTAGTTCGCGGGATCGCCGAGACCGTAGATCGCCGAGACGCTCGCGACGACGATCACGTCGTCCCGGGTGAGAAGCGACCGGGTGGCGGAGTGGCGAAGCCGATCGATCTCCTCGTTTATCGACATGTCCTTGTCGATGTAGGTGTCCGTCCGCTCGACGTACGCCTCCGGCTGGTAGTAGTCGTAATACGAGACGAAGTACTCGACGGCGTTGTCGGGAAACAGGTTTCGGAACTCCTCGTACAGCTGTGCGGCGAGCGTCTTGTTGTGCGCGAGCACGAGCGTCGGCTGTTGCAGTTCCTCGATCGTCCACGAGACGGTGTTCGTCTTCCCGGAACCGGTCACCCCGAGAAGCGTCTGTTTCTCCGCGCCGTCCTCGTAGCCGGCGACCAGTTCCGCTATCGCCTCGGGTTGATCGCCCGCCGGTTCGAAGGGTGCGTCGACCCGAAACGGCCGGTCCAGATCGGGGCGGTCGGGCTGTAGCGGACCGCTGTTGCTCATTATCGGCTAGTAGGATGTGAGACACTTGAGATGTGCGCTTGCGGCGGGAAGAGCGGAGCACGTGGCGCGCGAAGCGGCGGTCACTCGCCGCGATTCGACCGCCAAAGCGTCGTCGCGATGAGGGCGGCGCTAAACGGAACGAGCGCCAGGAGGAGGAACAGCACCTGCTGGGTCGTGTACGCGAGAACGGCCCCGCTGAACGCCGCGCCGAGCGCGCCGACGCCGAAGACGCCGACGAACATGTAGCCGTACGAGAGCCCGCGGACGTCGGAGCCGGAGTAGTCGGCGACGATCGCCTGCAAGAGCGGCTGCTCCCCGAAGAGGACGAAGCCCAACAGCCCGGTCACGAGCAACAGCGCGAACAGGCCGGTGTTGGCCGCGGGGACGAACAGGGCGGTGATCAGCGCCATCGAGAGGAACGCCCCGACGGCGGCCTTCTCCGGTGGCATCATGTCGCTCACCTTGCCGCCGACGTACTGACCTGCCATCCCGACGACGAGCAGGCCGACGAACACGTAGCCGGACGGGTTGACCGATTGGCCGGCGATCGTCATCGTCTCCAAACTGTCGTAGCTCGCCAGCATGTCGGGCAGGAACGTCAACACGCCCCGATAGAAGAACCCTTCGAGGATCAACATCGGGAACGCGATGAGGAATCCGCCGGCGAAGATCAGCCGAGTGTCGCCGACGACGTTTCGGAGCGAGGGCATGGTGGCGCTCGACTCGTCGGGATCGGAGGCCGGAGGGGCGTCCGATCCGCCGTCGGTCGCCTCCGCGGGCGACGGGGACTCGATGGCGGCCAGCTCGTCGACGGAGACGTAGGTGGTATAGAGCGCGACGGCGAACGCCGGCACCGCCATCGCCCCCGCGACGACGCGCCAATCGAAGACGATCAAAAGCGTCGCCGCGACGAGCGGCCCGAGCGCGATCCCGACGTTGCCCGCGATCCCGTGATACCCGAAACCGGCTCCGCGTTCGGTGACGCCCGTGCTGATGAGGCGCAGACCGGCCGGGTGATAGATGCTCGCTGCGAGCCCCCAGATCGCCAGCGCGAGGGTCACGCCGAGGAGGCCGTCGACGAACGCGAGCAGTCCGAACGAGGCGCCCATCCCGAGCAGACAGACGACGAGCAGACGCTTCGAGCCGTACGCGTCAGTCACGACGCCGCTGGGGAGCGATCCGATGCCGTAGAGGGCGTATCCGACCGAGACGGCGAGTCCGAGGGTCGCGGAGCCGACGCCGAGATCGGCGATCCAGACAGTGATGAAGATCGGGATGGCCAGCTCGTACATGTGAACCATCCCGTGACCCAGCATCGTTATCGAGAGGATCGATCGATCGTTGTCGTTCATGCGATCGGGGGTAATCACTCCGTTGAGTGTCGATTACTTAAGGACAGCGATGCGGTATCACGTGACGATGACCGCCGGCCGAGCGGGTCGTTTAAATAACCGATAGCGGGTTCGAAACCCCTGGCTAGATCTCAATCGAGCAGGCCGTATCCCTTTTTAAACAGATACACGTCGAGCGCGATCGCTGCCACCGTCAGCCCGCTCAGGACGGCCAGCGAGGCGAGCGGATCGACCTCCTGGTAGCCCAGAAAGCCGAATCTGACGCCGTTGACCATGTACACCATGGGGTTCAAAAGCGACAGCGTCCGGTACAGCGGTGGGAGGATCTCCAGCGAGTAAAAGACCGCACCGAAAAAGACCAGCGGGCGGAGGATAAACTGGTTCATCACCGTGAGATCGTCGAAATCGTTCGCGATCAGCCCGCCGATGACGCCCAACGAGGCGAACAAAAGCGGCACGACGATCATGAACGCGGCGAGGTACAGCGGTTCCGCGACGGGGACAGGCGTGAACGCGAGACCGATGGCGACGATGATCAACCCGACGACGATGCCGCGGACGGCGGCGGCGAAGATGTACGCGAGCACCATCGACGTGTACGAGAGCGGCGAGGTGAGCGTCTCGTGGATGTACTCGTTCCACCGGCCGTGAAAGATCGAAAACGACGAGTTCTCGAAGGCGTTCGAGATCGCGCCCA
>CAYQWI010000207.1:0-4186 GCA_964421165.1 uncultured Natronomonas sp. | reverse complement strand
CTGGCGATCATTTCGGGGAACGGTACATCTAGCAGCTCCTGTCCTACTGACATTCGTAAACATACACCAAGGATATATATAAACCTCTCTGAAGATGTAGGAACTACATCAGATATGGACGACGTTCAGGAACTCGACTCTGTGATCGATTGACCACGGTATTCAGATCGGCCGATCAGGACGCCAACACCAGCGGCTCGTACCACTCGCGGTTCTGTCGGTACCACCCGATGAACGCCGCGACCCCCTCCCGGATCGTGTGCTCGGGATCGTATCCGAGCAGTTTCTCGGCCTTTTCAGTGTCGGCGTGGGTGTGATCGGCGTCGGCGTCGTACCGCTCGGCGTACTCGATCCCCAGATCGGGCGCCAGCTGATCGCGGATCTCGGCCGCGAGCGTCCGGATTTCGATGTTGTCAGTCGAGCCGATGTTGATCGCTTCCCCGTCGGCGACGTCGCTTTCCAGAAGCGTCCGGTTGGCGTCGATCACGTCGTCGATGTAGGTGAAATCACGCGTCTGGGTGCCGTCGCCGTAGACCACCGGCGGCTCGCCGTTGAGACACCGCGAGACGAAGTTCGAGATCGCCATGTTCGGCCGCATTCGCGGGCCGTAGACGGTGAAATACCGCAGCGCGACGGTCGGAAGACCGTAGACCTCGTGGTAGGCACAGGCGTACCGCTCGGCGGCGAGCTTCGAGGCGCCGTACGGCGAGACGGGCAGCGTCGGATCGGTCTCCGAGAAGGGGAGATACGCCTCCCGGCCGCCGTAGACGGACGACGAGGAGGCGACGACGACCCGCTCTGTCTCGGTGTTTCGAGCCGCATCGAGGACGTTCAGCGTCCCGTCGACGTTCACCTCGTTGTACTCGCGGGGCGCCTCGACGCTCGGTCGAACGCCCGCCTTGGCCGCTTGGTGATACACGTAGTCGGCGTCGGCGACCAGATCCGAGACGAGGTCGGCGTCGCGAACGTCGCCTTCGCGAAAGCGGTACTCGAGGCCCTCGCTGTCCGCGAGATCGCGGTGGACGTCGATCGTGTGCTCTTTGATCCCGAGATCGTAAAACGGGTCCATCGAATCGAGGACGGTCACGTCGTGGCCCTCGGCGAGGAACGCCTCGGCGAGGTGTCCCCCGATGAACCCCGAGCCGCCGGTGACGAGCGTGTGCATGGAGGATTCTCGCTCCCCCCGGACAAAAAGCCGCCCGACTCATCCCGCGATCGAACCGGGAACCGTTAACCGATCGAGGCCCGTCCGGTAGCCAATGACGACCCTCGCCGATTTGGACGTGTCCATCAGCGACGTCGAGACTATCACCGAGCGCCGCGGGGAGATCCTCGCCGCCGTCGAGTCCCACGCCGGCCGGATCGCCTACAACCTCGCCCGCGTCGAGGGCGGCGACTACGGCCGGCGGTCGTTCTCGACCGACCGCGGCGAGTGGACGGTCAAATACGAGGCCGGCGACCTCGAGTTCCTGAAATACGAACCGCGAGGGGGCGGCGAGACGTACGTCGTTTCGACACAGCAGCCGGCCGAACCCGCCGCCCTGGCCCGAGCGCTCGAAGAGTACGACGCGTTCGTCGACCAGTACAACGCACACGTCGAGACGCTCGACGGCCTGCTCGACGGCGTCGAAGACGAGTTTCCCGACGTCGAGACGACCGACTCGGTCGTCGAGGAACGCGACCGGATCGTCGAGCGGATCGAATCGTGCTGTGGCCGGATCGCGGCCGAACTCCACCGATACGAGGGGACCGACTACGGAACGTTCTCCGTACGGGTCGGGTCGACGCGCTGGGAGCTGAAACGCGACAGCGATACCGTCTCATATCTCCGGATCGGTGGCTCCGACGGCGTCTATCTCCTCTCGCAGTACGGGCAGCCGTCGGCGAGCGACGTCCGCGAGTACGCGCCCCGATTCGAGGGGTTCGTCGACGCCTACAACGCCCACGTCGGGGAACTCGAGGCGGACCTCCGGGAGATCGAGCTCTGACCGGGCGTCGGACCCGTCCGGTCGACGTTCCGGTTACCACCCTACGAACTTCAGCGCTCTCGGCTAACATTGTGAGACTCGTGCCACACGTTTATTACCACGAGACCGATAGCAAACGGTATGGTTTCGTTCACGGATTCGGCGGAGGCGACCGCGCTGGCCGAACGCGCCAACGAACTGATGGAGGAGGTCGTCCTCCCGAAGGAGCGAGAGATCCCGGCCGGGATGACCGCCTCCGAGAGCACGATCGAGGAGCTCCGGGAGGCCGCCCGAGAGTACGGGGTGTACGCGCCCCAGATCTCCGAGGAGTACGGCGGCATGGGATACGAGTTCCGCGACGCGCTGCCGACGTTCGAGGAGGCGGGTCGAAGCCTCCTCGGCGCACAGGCGATGCGCATCGCCGCCCCCGACGAGGGGAACATGCATCTCCTCGAGTTACACGGCTCGGAACTGCAGAAAGAGGAGTATCTCAAGCCGCTCGTCGACGGCGAGATCTCCTCGGGATTTTCGATGACCGAACCGATGCAGGGCGGCGGTTCGGATCCGAAGATGCTCAAAACGACCGCCGAGAAGGACGGCGACGAGTGGGTCATCGACGGCCACAAGTGGTGGACCACGAACGGGATCGGCGCCGACATCCTGCTCGTGTTCGCCCGCACGGATCAGGACGTCCACCCATACAAGGGCTGTTCGGTGTTCATCGTCCCCGCGGAGGCCGACGGCGTCGAGATCGTCCGGAACATCCCCCACGTCGGTCCCGACATCGACGGTCACGGCCACGCCGAGATCAAGTACAACCAGGTTCGCGTTCCTGAAGAGCACCTACTCGGCGAGGCGGGCGAGGGATTCAAACACGTCCAAGAGCGGCTCGGTCCGGCGCGGCTCACCCACTGTATGCGGTACTCCGGGATGGCGAAACGCTCGCTCGATATCGCGAAGGCGTACATGTCCGAACGCGAGGCCTTCGGCTCGAAGCTGGCCGACAAACAGGCGCCGCGCCACGCGATCGCCGAACACGAGACCGAACTCGCGGCCGCGCGGGCGCTCATCCGGCAGGCTGCGGACGAGATCTCCGCCGGCGGTGAGGCGAGAATCCCCGTCTCGATGGCGAAGACGTTCACCGCCAACGCGACGCAGGACGCGATCGACACCGCGTTGCAGTTCTGTGGCGGCAACGGGATCGCCAAGGACCTCCCGATCTCCGATTTCTACGAGAGCGTCCGGCAGTTCCGACTCGTCGACGGCGCCGACGAGGTCCACAAACGCGTCATCGCCAGAGACGCCTTCGAGGAAGTCGACATGGCCGAACTCGAGCCCGTGACGCGATACGAAAAATAGCGCCTCGGGCAAGCGGTTCGGGACGCTCGACATTCCGTCGCCCCGTGGAAGGCCGTCCCGCGACGGGCCGTCAGACGGCTCGGCCTTTTGTCCGCTGTCGCTCGGAGATAGCGAGCACGGTGGGGTTTCGCTATCTCGAAATATGCGACCCTGCTATTGCCGAACGGAAGCCGACCGCCGAAGACTTTTGGTTGTAAGGATTGTAAGTATTGACCAGAGAGATCGAGACACATGTCCAACGCCAGCAAGCGAATCCCGGTCACCGAGGAACGGTGGAAGGAACTGAACGAACTGAAAGGGGCAGGCGAGACGTACGATGATCTGCTCGCGGAGTTGATCCAAGAACACCAGCGGCGACAACTCGCCGAGCGAGCGAAAGAGGTCCGGGAGACAGACAGCGAGGAACTGACATCGCTCAATGAGTTATGAGGTCCTCCTCGCGAAGGAGGCTCGCGAGTACGTCGCCGCACTAGACGAGAAGAGCAAACGCATCGTGAAGGATAATCTTCGGAAATTATCGGACGACCCGTATCCGAGGCCGGGTTCTGGATCCGGTGACAGAGAGAAGCTGGTAGTCGACGGCGAAGAGTTGTATCGGATACATATCGGCCGGACCCACACCGCGTTCTACGATGTTCTCGAAGCCGACGAGGAAGTCCGTGTGATCGAGATCCTAGACATCGACGAGGCACACAAGCGCTACGGGTTCGATTAAATACAGAATTGACCTTGACACCGGGCATAATCGCTGAAAATATCGATCAAGTGGAGCAGTTACTCACCGATTGAATGCATTAGAAGCTGGCGGACTGGTCGCAAAGATGGGACGAGGAAAATATCGAATCACAGATGAGGCATTA
>CAYQWI010000206.1:0-4228 GCA_964421165.1 uncultured Natronomonas sp. | reverse complement strand
CGGCGGGCTCCTGATGTGCCTGCACGAGCTTCATACGGCAGTCGTTCACGAGCTCGATCTGACGATCGTCGCGCTCAACAACGACGACTACGCGATCATTAGCGAAGAGGCGGACCGAAGCTACGGCCTCGACGACGGCCCGTACGACTGGACTGACGCGCCGATCTCGTTTACGACCATCGCCGAGGGGGTCGGAATGGACGCGATGAGAATCGAATCGGCCGCCGAAATCGGTGAGGCAGTCGAGCGGAGCTTGCGGACAGACGGCCCGTCGTTGATCGAGATCCCGACCGATCCGAACGAGCCACAGGCGAGCGTCTGGGACGGCAGCTGGGGCGCAGCTGGACCGAATTAACACATCGGCACTTTTCAGGGATTCATCCTCGCCGCCTGCAAGGCGAGTTCGATGTGGTGGATCGGATTCGTATCGACGGTCGGTCCGTGGCCGACGTACATCGTCGACAGCGACTCATCGACCGTCGAGCGCAGATATTCGAGGCTTTCGATAAGCGCGTCCCGATCCCCTTCCTCGAGATCAGTTCGTCCGAACCCACCGTTTGCGAACACCAGATCTCCGGCGAAAAGCGTTCCTGCAGCGTTCGAATACAGACAGACGTGGTCGTTTTTGTGCCCCGGCGTGTGGAGAACGTCGTATTCGTGGCCACCGAGTTTGACAGCGTCGCCGTCGGCGCGCGCGTGATCGACGAGTTCGTGGTCGGGATCGAACCCCCATACACCGACGTCGAACCGTTCGACGATGTCGGTTACGTTGCCGACGTGATCCGGGTGCGTGTGCGTTAACACGATCGCATCGAGCGAGCCGGTTGTCGAACCGATGCGCTCGATGGCGTCGAACTCGTTTCCGGCATCGACGAGGACCGTTCGGTCACCCTCGACGAGAAACGCGTTGCTGGTGAACGAACGGACGCCCCGAGCGATGTTATGGATGGGAGCCATATCGAACTGTAGCCCGGCGACCCGCTTGGGCGTTTCCACTACGGATGCGCGGCGAACCGGAGCGAGTCCAAAATCAGTCGGCGTTGACGGCGATTCGGTCAGTTTCCGCCGCGGCGGACGGCGGGGACAAACCGGCCCGGCGAACGGCGCGGGACAGTCGTTCCGGGGAGACGCCCGCTTGGCTGGCAGCCGTCTGCAGATCCAGTGTTCCGCCTTCGTACAGCGCCATCGCCGTCTGCATCGCCTGTCGTTTCATATCCGTACCGTGGGGATAAGGGGTTATAATTATATCGAGAGATAATATAACACTGGTTGTGTTAATATTCCATCCTATATTATAGATCATTATATTATGTACCTAGCCGAGCGTGCAAACGAACCGGTCATCCGGGGGACGCCTCGGAACGTTTTAGTCCGCGGTGACGCCCTATCCTGTATGGAGCACGCCGACGAACTACTCGCGTTGCTGTGTGAGAACGCCCGATACTCTATGGCCGACCTCGCACGCCTCTCCGGACTCCCGGAGGAGACCGTCGAAAACACCGTCGCCGAGCTGGAAGCCGAGGGCATCATTCAGGGCTACACCGCCGTCGTCGACTGGGACGCCGTCGAGGACGACCGGATCCAGGCCCACGTCGAGTTGAACGTCACGCTCGATCGGGAGACGAGCTATCGCGACGTCGCCGAACGGCTCGCCGGATTTCGGGAGGTAAAGGGCCTACGGCTCGTTTCGGGGGATTACGATTTCGCGTTAGAGGTCGAAGGGGACAACATGCGCGAGGTCTCTCGGTTCATCAGTGATAAGGTCGCCCCTATCCCGGAGATCACACAGACGGTCACCCATTACATCATGGAGACGTACAAACAGAGCGGGTACAGGTTCGACGATGGAAGCGACGACGATCGGCTCTCGGTCACGCCATGACGCTTCGCCCCTCCAGTCGCGTCGCCGACGTGCCGCCGTCAGGGATCCGTCGCTTCTTCGAACTCGCCGAGGAGATGGACGACGTGATCTCGCTGGGCGTCGGTGAACCCGATTTTTCCGCTCCGTGGGCGGCCCGAGAGGCCGCGATCACGTCCCTAGAGCGCGGGCAAACGTCGTATACCGCAAACCGAGGAAAACGGGAGCTTCGGGAGGCGATAGCGGAGGATTCACACCGGTGGAACCTCTCGTACGATCCCGGCGAGGAGATCCTCGTTACCGCCGGGGCGAGCGAAGCGATCGACCTCGCGTTCCGCGCGCTCGTCGACCCCGGCGACACCGTCGCGGTCGTTCAGCCGTGTTACGTCTCGTACGTTCCGGGGGTCACGTTCGCCGGTGGCGAGGTGCTCGACGTTCCGACGTACGCCGAAGATCGGTTCAAGCTGACTCCGAAGGCGCTCTCGGACGCCGGTGCTGAGGCGGCCGACGTGCTCGTCTACTGCTATCCGAACAATCCGACCGGCGCGACGATGAACCGCGAGGAGTTAGCCGAGGTCGCGGCGTTTTGCAGAGAGCACGACATCGCCGTGCTCGCCGACGAGATCTATGCGGATCTGACGTACGAGGGCGAGCACGTCTCGATCGCTGAGCTCGACGGTATGCGCGAGCGGACGATCGTGTTCAACGGTTTCTCGAAAGCCTATGCGATGACCGGGCTTCGACTCGGGTACGCGATGGGTCCCGCCGAGATAATCGGCGCGATGAACCGGATCCACCAGTACACGATGCTGTCGGCTCCGACGACGGCCCAACACGCTGCCATCGAAGCGCTCCGAAGCTGCCGGCCGGATGTCGAAGAGATGCGCTCTCAGTACGACCGTCGGCGGAACTTCGTTCTCGCTCGGCTCTCGGAGATGGGAATCGACTGTTTCGAAGCGACCGGCGCGTTCTACGTCTTCCCGGAGTGTCCCGGCGGAGACGCCGAACAGTTCGCGGAGGAACTGCTCGAAGCCGAATCGGTCGCGATGGTTCCCGGAAACGCCTTCGGCGTCGGCGGGGAGGGCCACCTCCGGGCCTCCTACGCGACGGGGCTCGACGATCTGCGGGAGGCGATGGATCGGCTCGAACGCTTCATTTCATAGTTTCGTTCCAGCAATATCCCGTAGAGCCCGATCGAACGGTTCAGAGTTCGATATCGAACGGACCCTTTTGTGAGATAACACACACTGTGGTGGTAATGGAGACCGACGATCCGAACAGCAACGCGGACAGTGGTGGTGTATCGACCGCCGAAGCGGTGCCGTCAGGATCGGAGGAACGCGAACACGAACGCGGCGACGGGGACGCAGCTGTCGACAGCGACGGTGAGACTTCCAATGACGAAGCCGTCCCAGATGTCGACGTCACCGTCGGCGAGTACGGTTGGGAGGATTTTAAACGGGAGTACTACTACGACGAGGAGGGAGAGCCACCTGAAGACGAGGAGCCGTTCGATCCGGAATCGTATCTCGGGTTCGATCCGAGCGAGATCGGGATCCGCCTCGGATCCGGCGACGGGGCCGCCGAAACGCTACTCGAATTCGAAGACGAACGAACCGTTCGCGTCGATCCGGACCTCGACGAGGACGAGTTCTTCTCGAACGACGACGGGACGACGACCGTCGTCACCCGCTACGATCTCGAACGCGCCGTCCCGCTCGAAAAGAAACACCACTTCCGTGAGGTCGACCGATACTGGGTGAACAAACCCTACGCGTTCGTCATCATCTTCCACTCGGAGAAAGAAAACGAGAAAAAGTACTACCTCATCGAGCCGCACCTCACACCGCTGGAAACCGAACTTCGGGAGTTTCTGGTCGGTAAGCTGAAAACCGCGATCAAATACTCCGACGACGAAGTCGTCGTTCAGGGCGGCGAAGACGCACGGGCTTCGGTCATCGAGGACGAGACGCACAGCCTTCTGGAGCGATACGATCTCTACGAGAGCGGTGCGGGTCCCGACTCGGACGATTTCCTCGAATCGGCCCGAGGGCTTGTCGAGGATTCGATACAAGAATACGGCGGGGACTCGCTACTCGAACGCCTCGGATTGGACCGTGAGATGGAGCGTGACGACGAGTCGGGTCCCGAGGAATTACAGGGGATCGCGGCCCGACCCGAGCCAGCTGTCCTCGAAGAGGATAGAAACACGCTTACCGAACACCAAATCGAGAAACTGCTGTATCTCCTCAAACGCGACTTCATCGGCTTCGAACGGATCGACGGTATCAAACACGACATCAACATCGAGGACGTCTCCTGTGACGGCTACAACTCGCCGGTGTTCGTCTACCACTCCGAGTACGAACA
>CAYQWI010000205.1:0-4236 GCA_964421165.1 uncultured Natronomonas sp. | reverse complement strand
ACGTGCGTCTCCCCGCCCCACGACGTATCAGTACCGGAGTGTCGCATCGAGAATGCCGGCAGTTTGTCCGATCCCCACGAGGACGAGCCCAGCGATACGAACTACCGGGGCCCCAGCAACGACCCCGGCGACATACAGCGCCACACCCACGAGGCAGGCTGCGGTACCGCCGAAATATATCCACACTCTCTCGGTTACGTGCCGTCCCGTATACACGAATCCGACCGCGGGAAGGAGCATCCATCCGCCGAGACTGATGCCCCACAGAACCGCACTCGCCGCATCGGCCTGAAATCCGACGAGGCCGGACAGCGTCACGACGACCCCAACGACGATGACGTACCACCAGACGCGCAACACGCCCTCGCGCATGTCGTTGCGTCCCGTCACCGCGAACCCGGCGAGCAGTACGGCCATCACGACGTGGGCGACGAACACCGCGTGGTCGCTCGCGATATCGAGGTGGGCGGCGATGACGAACCCCCACGCCAGCGGGACGAGTAACGACGGCCCGAGTTCTCGGAGACGGCGGAACATGTCCGTCCGTCACTACTAGGAGAACACACAAAGTAGTACTGCCACTCTCATCGACAAACTCTCTGCTGGCCTTTTCGATCAGCGTCTTCCTCAGCGATCCGATAGTTCGCCGTACCGCGCCTCGATATTGAGCATCGGTCGGGGGTAATCGACACCGAGTTCGACGCCGTAGTCGGTCTGTTGTCGGTCACTCAACCGCCAGGGTCGGTGGGCGTACTCGGCCGGAAGCCCATCCAACTCCGGCAGCCACGTCGTGACGTAATCGGCGTTGCTGTCGTAGTATTCGGCCTGCGAAAGGACGTTGAAGTAGTTGTCGCGTGAGTCGTTCCCGACGCCTGCTTGATAGGCCCAGTTCCCCCAGTTCGAGGCGACGTCGTAGTCTATCAGCCGCTCCTCGAAGTACGCTGCCCCCCACCGCCAGTCGAGACGGAGCGCGTCGGCGAGAAACGAGGCGACGTTCTGTCGCCCTCGATTGGACATGTATCCCGTGCGGTTGAGTTCGCGCATGTTCGCGTCCACGAACGGGACACCCGTCTCGCCGTCCGCCCACCGTCCGAACGCCTCACGATCCCGGCGCCAGTCCTTTTTCACGTCTCTGATACCGGTCGCACTGAAAAAGTCGGCGCCGTGTTTGCGGAACTGAAACTGAAAAAAGTCTCGCCACAGCAGTTCGAAAATCAGCCAGTACGTGTCCTCGTTGGCGACGCGTTCGTTCTCGTACCGGCTGACTTCCTGATAGACCGTTCGCGGTGACAGACACCCCATCGCCAACCACGGCGAGAACTTCGATGAGTAGTTGGCACCGAGCATCCCGTTACGTGTTTGCTTGTAGTTTCGGAGGTGATCTCCATCCCAGAGATACTCGTTGAGGCGTCGTTTTCCGGCTGACTCGCCGCCTTCGAACCCGAGAACTGCCCGGCTGTCCGTCGGCGGATCTTCGCCAGATGCCCCTGCCAGCATCGGAATCGTTCCCGGTTCGAGCCCGATGTCGGGTGTGGGAACCGTTTCGGGTTCGGGGATGGTTTCTCGGACACGTACGCTGTCTTCGACGTCCTTGCGCCAGGGTGTGAACGTGTCGTTCATTCGGTCGGGCGGCGTCGAGAGATCCCGGACGTGATACAGCGTGTGCGTCCACCGTCTTTCGAAGGCCACGTCATCGGAAAGCTCACCCCGGACGGCGGCTTCCCGACGGTGTTCCTCGGTCGCCGGCTTCGTCTGTGCGTAGACGGCTTTGGCGCCGACTCGATCGACGAGTTCGGGGATGACTGTCTCGACCCGTCCGCGCCTAACAAACAGATCGCTGCCGCGATCCCGAAGAGATCCCCTGAGGTCTGTGAGACTCTCGCGTCGGAACTTCGCACGGAATTCACCGAGTTTTTGGGTGCCGTAACGGGTGGTACCCTCCCGCCGTGGATCAGCGACGTACACCGGGAACACCCCATCTGCTGTGGCGACCGCATCAGCCAGCGTCGCGTTGTCCTCGACGCGAAGATCATCTCGGAACCAGACAACTGCGGTTTCCATGCCAGCGATAGGGATCACGCGGTGAAATAACTGCGGCGCGCTCGGAGCTGACACGTCGGCTGACGGGTGGTTGCTCGCTGTGACGAACGACGTCATCGGTCGTTCGAAACGGCCGACGCCTTCGGACGCTATCCGGATCGCTCGCTGACCGTTACGGTCAGTCCCGCCGACCGAAGCCGCTCCGCGAGCGGAACGCCGATCCCCGACGCCGGCGTGAGAACACCGCCGGGGAGCGGTGAGTCGATCTCCCCCGTGACCAGACACATCGCCGCCTCACCGAGCATCCTCGCGGTCGCGCCGTATCCAGGATCCAGATCCGAGTGAATCTCGCTCTCGATCACGAACGGACCGTTGGCGGCCGTGCCGCGGCCGAGCACACGGAGGGTGAAATAGCCGTTCTCGATCCGCTCTCTCGTCGGCCCCTCACCCGGGTCGAGGAACACGAATCGGCGCAATCCCCTCCGAGTCGGTCCGAACGCCATCACACCGGTCGTCAGCGCCAGCCCTGCCGAGATGACGCTCGCGCCTGCGAGTCCGACGAGGCCGTCCCCCGTGGGCACGACTTCCGTACACTCGAACTCCCGCCCCCACGGATACCCGAGCACGGCGTTGCTCCGCCGGATCACCCGCTCGTTTATGCGTGCCATCGGCGATGGAGCTGTCCACTCCGATCGGAGCGGGTCCTTTTTCGGCCCGGACTGTGCTCCCGGATCGACACCGTCGCGTTCACCCCGCGGTGCCAACGAGTACGGGTTTCGAAACGTCTGCTGGGCGATCGGATCGGTTTCGGTGGCCGCAAACACCTCGGCGATACTGGCCAACGTCCCGCCACTCACCCCGCCCCGCCCGTCCTCGAGGTAGACTCGAACCAGATCGCACGGCGCACCGAACTCGCTGTCGGCGAACGACTGGACGAGCAGCGTGGCGAGATCGGCGGGGACCGAATCGAACCCACAGCTGTGTACAATACGCGTCTCCGCTTCGAGCGCCTTCTCGTGGAATCTGTCGATCATCTCGCGAACCCAGTTTATTTCGCCGGTCAGATCACAGTAGTCCGTCCCGGCTCCGAGACACGCTTCGACGAGCGGCGTTCCGTATCTCGTGTAGGGGCCGACCGTCGTGCAAACCACCTCAGTATTTTCAGCGAGGCGCCGAAGGCTCTCCGGCTCGGTCGCATCGGCGATCACGATCGGGATCTCCCCCCATCCGGAGCGCCGTGCGGTGAGCGCCGATTCCAGTTCGCGAAGCCGTGTCTCGTTGCGACCGCCGATCGCGAGCGAGAGTTCCGCCGGCGTATACTGTTCAGTGAGATATTCGGCGACAAGTCGGCCAACGACGCCGGTCGCACCCCAGACGACGAGCTCGTGTGTTCGGTCTGTGTTCGACACGGGTATCACCCGTATTTGGGATTCCAGCCCCTCAACTGTTCGGTGATCTGACTGGATGCCCCCGGTGCGATTTTGTATATCGCGCCCGAACTCAGCGTATGTCGATATTCGCCAGTTCCACTCGAACGATCCGTGGGGGGATTCCGTGAGCGAGACTGTCCAACTGACGGTGCGCTCGGACGATGGCGAATCGACGATCAACGTCGAACGCGGAACGACGCTCCGTGACGCTTTGCTCGAACACGACTTTCCAGTGTACGGGACTGTTTCCTCACGTCTCAACTGTGGGGGGCGGGGGCTATGTGCGACTTGCACCGTCGAAGTCGATCCGGAACCGGACTCGATTCATTGGCACGACGCTGCTGCCGTCCGGTTCGGGTATCCGCGACTCTCCTGCTGTATCGACGTTGAGGAGCCGATGACCGTCAGGTTGCTCGATAAATACGTCTGGGGACAAGTGCTCCCTAGGCGATCTGATCCCGAGTGATCGTGGGGAACGCTTCGCTCGTCGCAGTGCGGTACAAAAATGGGTCCGAACGAACGATTCGCTCGTTGCGTGCGTTCCTCGCAGAATCGTATGGGTCCGGGCGGGTTTTATGAGTAGTACGAACGAACCGCTCCCTCTAAAATTCGCGCGCGAGAACCCTTCTAACGGGCGTCCATGATAACAATGCCCACGGACAAAGACGACCTCGAACCACTCAACCCCGAAACAGGAGTAGAACTGCATATGGAACTCAGCTTTGAACGTTGAAGTAGGATCGTGACGTAGGCGGTAGCGAACACG
>CAYQWI010000204.1:0-4256 GCA_964421165.1 uncultured Natronomonas sp. | reverse complement strand
GGGACTCGAACGGCGATGAAACCGGGTGACGATGCGGCGATCATGGCGATTCGCGAGGTCGGCGTTGGACTCGCGTTCTCCTCGGGAGCGGATCCGAACTGGACGGACGTCGCCCCCTACGAGGGCGCTCGTGCGGTCACACTGGAGAACGCGACCAATATCGCGGCGAAAGGCGCGACACCGCTCGCGGCGGTCGACTGTCTCAACGGCGGTAATCCTGAGAAACCGGACGTGTACGGCGGATTCAGAGCGATCGTCGACGGGTTGGCCGATATGTGCGCCGAACTGGGTGTCCCCGTCGTCGGTGGAAACGTTTCGCTGTACAACGACTCGGCGTCCGGGCCGATTCCGCCGACGCCGACGCTCGCGATGGCGGGGACGAAGTCAGGCTACGACGCCCCGAGCTCGGCGCTCGACGGCGATGGAGAACTGCTCCTCGTCGGCGGCCACGACTCCGGACTCGGCGGCTCCGAACTGCTCGCACAGTTCGGCGGGACCGATCGGTTCCCATCTCTCCCGGACGACGCGACGGGACGAATCGAGGCGATCGCGGATATCGCGACCTTCGAAAGTACGCGTTCGACCCACGACGTGAGTCACGGCGGGGTGGCAGTCACACTCGCCGAGATGGTCGGTGAGGCCGGCGCGACGGTGACGCTTTCGGAGTCGTCCGCGATCAGGGCACTCTTTTCGGAAGCCCCCGGTCGCGTCGTCGTCGAGACGACCCGACCAGACGCCGTTCGGACCCGGTTGGAAGATATCGCACCCGTCGAGACGATCGGCGAAGCGACCGACGACGGCCGACTCGAGTTGACAGTCAGCGACGAGCGACTCGACTACACGGCTACCGATATCTCCGATCTGCGAGACGTTATCGAGAGCGAATTGGAATAGCGTCTACGAGTACGTTAAAACGGGATCTGAACGCTTCGAAGCTGGGCGGTTTATCCTCGAAGTGTATCCCGACTCTGACGCTGATCCACGCGAGGACGATCCCGAAGATAACGTCGGTTGCCCAGTGAATCCCGAGATACATCGTCGAGATGACGACGCTGACCGCGAGAACGAACGATACCGGAACCCAGATCGGATACTCATCTCGTGTCGTCCACGCGAGCAGCGCGGCGGTTACGGCCATCGACGTGTGCAACGACGGGAACACGTTCGTCTCGTCGTTGACTGCGGTCGTGATAAACTGATACTGAGCGTACTGACTGTACAGTAGTTGGTCGGCCTGGTCGATGATCAGGTTCCGTGGACCGTACGCGATGAACACGATATAACAGAGTACACCGATGATGTAGTTCGCGCCGTAGGCGACGATCGTCCGACGGAGCGGTTTCGGATCGGACAGCGAAAAGTACGCGATAAGCGGAAATACGAGAAGAAACACGTAGCCGTAAACGTAGATAAACGCGAAATACGCCGTCAGCTCCGGTGTCGCCATCGACTGTATCCAGACGACGACCTGTGGTGGATCGTCCGGGTACAGTATCCACAGAAGCCGTCCGTCAGTTCGTTGTAACCAGCCGGTAATCCGGATCCCGATGAGCCACGAGATGTCCGGTCCGATATCGCGTGCGACCTTGTTGGCGACGAGAACGACCGCCAACAGGCCGACGTACGGGACGATCGCGACGAACCGTTCGCGAAACTCCTGACGTGTTCGCTCGATCCGTTCCCTTCCAACGATCACCACGGTTGCGACAACGAGCAACAGCGCGACGATTCCAACCAACCGTCCGACGACGAACGTTAACATCAGTCGCTTTGCCTCCTGACGAGTTGGTCGTCCTCGTACTGATACCCTGCCTCACGGAACGCATCCTGTGCCGACTCGACGTCTAGTTCGCCTTCGTCGCCGAAAAACGGTAAACTCGCTTCGCCGTCCCAGCGAAGCTCTTCGGGACTCCACGGTTCACGCAGCGGAACTTCGGATGCAACGCCGTACCCGCCGAGCGACGTGTCCATGATGAACGATCTATCGATGTGTCGCGCGACGGTTCGTCGAAAATGCGGATCCGTCATCGGCGCTCGCCGACAGTTGAACCCGACGTGATAGAACGGTTCTTCATCGCGTATCGTCAGGGAGGTCTCGTCGTTTCGAACGATTCGAGGGACGACGTCCGCCTGTAACCCGTCCGCAGACCCATCAGCTTCGTTTTCGACCAACAGCTGTACTGCCGCATCGTGTGAGGGAACGACGGTGAACTCGATCCGCTCGAATGCGGGTTCATCGCTCATCCGATCCGGGATCCCTTCCGTATCGTCCGAATAGAGGAAATGATCGCGGAAGCTACCGAACGACATCGATTCGTCGGCCGTAGCGTCCTCGAACATGAGCGGTCCGCTTCCGATCGCGTCCTCGTTGGAATCGATAAGCGCTTCAGTCGTCTGTCCGGCGATATCTATACCGGCAATATTTGCTGCATCGGCTCGATCTTCCCAGATGTGTTCTGGAAGTATCGGTATCGTTAATGCCCTGTGAACGAGCGCCTTGTTCGATGTCGTGAAATCTATCTGGAATCGGTCAGCCGACTCGACGGTCACCGACTCGACCAGCGACAGTCGTCCACGCCGCCACGGCGTCGGAACCGGTGTGTCGAACTCACCCAATGTCGTGTCTTTGAGAAATCCGTAGGTGAATGCGACGTCCTCGGCGGTGACTGGCTCGCCGTCGTGCCACGGTGTCTGTCGAAGCTGTATCGTTGCGGACACTGGTCGTCTCTCACTATCGATGTCGATCGATCGGGCGAGCCACGGCATCGATACATCTTCTTGGTGAAACCTCCGAACGAGCGGTTCGTACAGCAGATCGGTGAGATCGTCCTGAGTTCGATGCTCGACCGCGATGGGATTTCGGTTTCGAGTGATGCGGTCGTTTCGAAGTAGTAATCGGAGTGTCGTCGATTCGTCCACTCCGGAGAGCAGCAGATAATCCGTTAGATCGGTGAGACCGCCCTCGGCCCACCCTTCGAAGCGATCGGTCCTGTAAGCACTGATCCGATCCGGAAATCCGAGGACTGTGAACGGCTGTTCTCTGACGAGATGTCGTTGTATTTCCCTGGCCGTTTCGATGCGTTCCTCGTCGTCGGTCATTCGCTGTTCTTCGAGGAGTTCATCGAGCCCGATATCGCTGTAGCCGAACGGGTTTTGCCAGCCGGACTCTTCGGCGTACGACGAGTACAGCATCGAACGGAGCTCGTCGGGGTTGCCCTGACTTGGATATCTCCCAACGTACAGATCGAAGTCGTGATTGACGAGAATCTCCCGAAGCAACACGTCGGGACGCATCGGATCGACGGTCGTGTCGATGCCGGAACGTTCGAGATTGTCAGCGAGCCGGTTTGCGATCCGAACCGCGTATGGATCGTCCCCGGCCGGGAGCGTCGAAATCGTCAACGATAGCTGTGTCGTCCGCTCCCGTCCGGTGAGGTTCCTGATTTCACCGACGCACCCGCTGGTTGCTACAAGCGCACCAGCGGTTCCCGTGAGGAACGTACGGCGGTGAGATCGAGCGTCCATCTCTAGCCATATTCGCGTGGCAATACGTATAAATCTCTCCGTCGTATCGTCCCGACATCACTTCTCCGTTCGAGTTCCAAACGCCGTCGACGCTATCAAATATATCCCAAAAGTGGAGCGATAAGTGCGACGATCCACCCGACTACTCCGATGACGAGAGCCATCGGTCGCTCGGATTGTGAGACACTCAGCGCACCGCCGACGGCGACCAGACCGATCGTGAGGACGACCGCTCCCCGATGAAGGATGACACGAAGGGGTACAACGGTCGTTCCCATCGCCGCGAAATCGACGACGATCGCCGATCCGAGCCCTAACGCGGCGAAGGCGAACGCCCATGCCTCGTCGCTTTCTTTACCGAGAAGGTACGCAGTCGCCGGAACGCCGAGCACCAACCCAACGTACAGGGGTGCAGCGACGATTTTAGGGGATATATCTGAAAACACCAGTTCACCGGCGATACCGAGCCATCGGACGGCCGTGTAGACCGCAAACAGACTGATCCCGAGCCCTATCTCGCGCCGTTGCTCCCCGAGGAACGTCGTCACTTCGCGCGTCACCTTCCGGGAACGCGCGGTGATCCCGACGAAAATGAACGGGAGTACCATCCCGGCGAGTGCGATCCCTGTCACCCAGCCATCGCTGTCGGCTGTTTCGTTCCCGAACGGCATCCGGACGACCGTCTCAGTGTACGGTGCACACATAAATTCGCGTTCGAGCTCCCGTTGGGA
>CAYQWI010000203.1:0-4261 GCA_964421165.1 uncultured Natronomonas sp. | reverse complement strand
TACATCTCGTCGCGAAGGCCACTATTGAACCCCTCAAGGATGCTTTGACCGCCTGTCGTGATCTTAGTGTTAAAGGGGATCCGTTGGCGATGTTTACGTCTTGACGGCGACTGGCGTCGTTTTCACCGTGTTCGTCGCGCCCGTGGACGTGGACGATCGCTGCGCCGAGCTTTTCGCATTCTCTGATCTGCGATGCGATCTCGTCCGGTTGTTCCGGCAAATTCGGGTTAGCGTCCTTTCCGTGAACGCCGCCGGTCGTTGCCACCGTCAAAATGACTTTTTTGTCGTTAAGATATCCTTGGTAACTCATCGTTAGTCCCCGGTCAACGCCGGAGTCTTCGAATACGACCGCATTTGACGGCTTTGTAGTTCTCCGACTACTCTCGATAATCGGAGACTACCGGCTATCGGTATCCCATACGTCTCCGGATCGCTTCTGAAACAGTGAATCGAGAGCGAATCGGACGACGATCGAATGTCGGGAGCGGAATATCGTCACCGCCCGGCGAGTCCGGGATCCGCTTTTCGGCGACGAATCTCGGTTCTTCGGTAGAACTCCTGTGGCACTCACGATCATGCGGACAGTTGTGATCTGTTACCGGTCGGCGCCGACTCGGTGCGGGCGCTGACCGGTAACTCGGTACACCGATCCGTCTCATAGGGAGTATCGTACGAGTTCATAGTTGTCCCCACGACGAACCGAGACTCCGTGTTGAACGTCGGTTTCGAAACCGGTGGGTGGCTACGATACTCCTTATCAGTCGTCGTCCGCTTTGGCGAGCTCGGGCAGCGATCGGTAAATTTCACAGTGTTCGTGGTGGGAGAACTCGAATCTGTTGTTGCAGATATCCGCTCGCATGGGGGAGACGAACTCGTCTGTCACTGCACAGTACGGACGTTCGTGGTCGAACGTATGCTCCTCGTCACTTGAGCGGTATTCTAAGTGCGGACACGTCATCACTACGAAGCAACACAGCGGGATAGTTTGTTACCCGATAGCTACCGAAAACCGCGGGCGGAGAGGCGGTGCGTTGATGTGGTCGAGGGATCCGTTATCGGAATATCTCTCGAATGGAATCGTTCGGTAGACAGGTGTTTACCGAAAGTAGGCGTTTATTATTCGATATAACCAAGTGGTACGTTTATACAGGTGGTAGACGATTGGTGGTTAGAACCGTGAATGTACTAGACTCTCTGGAAGGAACGGATGAACAGTCCATAAGCCGCGATAATGATGGAAAAACGGAAGGTCTTGATGAGTCGGATGTCACAAACCTCACGATCGAGCGAACCGAAGACCCGCCCGACGAGGCGATCCCGCTCGATGTCGTCTTCGATATCCTCCGAAACCGGCGGCGTCGGTTGGTTCTATCCGCTATCGAGGAGTGGGACGGATCGACGACACTGAGCGAGCTAGCCGAGCACATCGGTGGGATCGAGAACTCAAAACCGCCGCACGCCCTGAACGCTCAGGAACGAAAACGGGTTTACGTCGGGTTGTACCAGTGCCATCTACCGAAGATGGATGACGCGGGCGCGATCGAGTTCGATCAGAACCGGGGAACTGTCGAGCGGGGCCCCCACGCGGAGGTCTTTCATACGTATCTCGACCGCAAGCCCGACGCCGAGCCGCGGTGGTACAGATACTACGGTCCACTCGCAGGTATCGGATGCGTCGGGGTGGCACTCTCGGCATTCTTTGTCAGCAGTTTGCTCTCGGTAGTCGCCGCGGTCTCTCTCTTCGCGGTGCTTGTGCTAGCGATTATTCACACGATTACTGCCGCTGACGTTAGCCTCCGAGAACGGTTTGAATAACTGTTTCACACACGATTCGAGTAACGATCCCAGCGAGATTCGAATCAACGTTTCATCGGGAGTATCGAAGGAGTCTATAGATTCCCCTCGAAGGATCGCCGCCCAATAGCGGGATCGGACTCTCCGGTCGATCGGTAGCAATCCGAGACAGGTACCGCCTACTCCGGGTACCGAACGCTTTTTCGCACCATAACAAAGCTCTATCGAGGGGTGTACTCTCATCTGTCCGATATCACCCGAATCAGGGATACACGGAGCGTACAATGAACGGTTACACTACACGCGTTGATGCTAGTTCGTGCTCGAATGAAGCCAGCCCACTGAGAGAAACCATCCCACAGGGGGCTGTGTAACATGTGTGGAATCATCGCCCGTGCCGGGGACAGTGACGCGCTCGGAGAGCTCGTTACCGGTCTCGGAAAACTCGAGTATCGCGGCTACGATTCGGCCGGTATCGCGGCTCGGAACGGAGACGGTATCAACGTCTGCAAGCGTGAGGGCGAAACGGACGAGTTACGCGAGGCTCTCGATGCTCGGCAGATCTCCGGAGAGATCGGGGTAGGCCACACCCGATGGAGCACCCACGGACCGCCCTCGGACGCGAACGCACACCCCCACACGGACTGTTCGGGGCGGGTCGCGGTCGTTCACAACGGAATCATTCAAAACCACGAATCGCTTCGGAGCGAACTCAGAGATCGAGGTCATCGCTTCGAAAGCGAAACCGATACCGAAATAGTCCCCCATCTCGTCGCCGAACAGATCGAGGCAGGAGCCGATCCCGAGACCGCATTTCGGAGTGCTATCGAGCGTCTCGAAGGGAGTTATGCGATCGCGATGATCACCGACTCGACCGATAAAGTGTACGCGACGAGACGCGGTTCGCCGCTCGTGTTGGGCGTCGGACGTGACACGAACTATCTCGCGAGTGACGTCCCGGCGTTCTTAGAATTCACCGATCAGGTAGTGTATCTCGAGGACGATGACATCGTCGTGATAACGCCCGACAGCTATCGGATCACGACTTCGGACCGCGTCTCGGTAGATCGGCCGATCGAAACCATCGATTGGGACGCGGATGAGACACAGAAAGGGGCGTACAATCACTTCATGCGCAAGGAGATCGACGAACAGCCCGTCGCGCTCCGACAGGCGATCGAGGGGCGAATCGAGGGGCGGAAAGCGGTACTGGAGTCGTTCCCACCCGGGTCCCTCTCAGGCGTCGATACCGTGATCTTCGTCGCGTGCGGGACGTCGTATCACGCCGCGATGTACGGGAGCCGGCTCCTTCGTCGACGGGGAATCAGTGTGACGACCGCGCGGGCGAACGAGTTTGCCCACGATCCGCTACCGCTCACCGATCGTACGCTCGTCGTCGCGGTGACACAGAGCGGCGAGACGGCGGACACGCTCTCGTCGTTGCGCGTCGCAACTGAGTCGCCGGCTCGAACTGTGGCCGTAACGAACGTCGTCGGATCGACGGCAGCCAGAACCGCCGATCACACGCTTTTCATCCGAGCGGGTCCCGAGATCGGCGTCGCGGCCACGAAAACGTTCTCCTCGCAGGTTGCAGCCCTGGCGCTTCTCACCAGACGGCTGGATACCGATCGAAACGAGTCAGCAGATCCCGCCACGCCGTCCGAGAGCATGGAGCCGATTCTCGACGATCTTTCGAGACTTCCGGACGCGCTCGAACGCGTCGTTACCGACGAGACAGCGTTTCACCTCGCCAGGCAGTTCTCGGAAGCCGCCCCGTACTTCTTCATCGGGCGGGGGGTCGGCTATCCAGTCGCGCTGGAAGGGGCGTTGAAATTCAAAGAGATCACGTACGATCACGCGGAGGGGTTCGCGGCTGGTGAACTAAAACACGGACCGTTGGCGCTCGTCACGCCGGAGACGGTCGTCATCGCCGTCTTCACCGGACGAAACGACGAAAAAACGCTCCACAACGTTCGCGAAGCACAGAGTCGAGGGGCTTCCGTCATCGGAATCGGGACCGAATCCGCCCGTGAAGTCCGCGAAACCGTCGACGAGTTTCTATCGGTTCCGGATCTCCACCCGGAGTTGGTCGGAATCCTCGCGAACGTCCACCTCCAGTTGCTCGCGTATCACGCCGCCGCGATCCGTGGCCGCTCGATAGATAAGCCGCGTAACCTCGCCAAAAGCGTCACTGTCGAGTAATCGATCGACGTTCGGCGCGAGCGAGGGATTGAACGTGTCGAAGAGCCCGGCGTACTCACGGTAAAGCGTTATTAACGAAGGGGGTACGCCAAAGAGTATCCGTCACACGCCGACCGCCGAAACCGAAAACACCCACTGACATCCCCCAATCCCCTACCCAGTTTTCCGTGTTTCGTAGCGGCGGTCGGTGTGTGCATTTTATAACCGTGACTTCGGACAGAATCGGGGCCGGATCGATGACGACTCTCCCCGAGCTCTGACTTCG
>CAYQWI010000202.1:0-4306 GCA_964421165.1 uncultured Natronomonas sp. | reverse complement strand
GGAGGGCGGCGAACTTGTTATCGCTCGGGGGGACGCACTTCGTCATGAAGTACTCACGGACGAGCTCTTCGTGCTCCTGAACGGCTTTGTCCATGTCACAGAAGATGACGCCCTTCTCCTCCCACTGTTCTTGCATGTTCTGATAGACGATCTCGGATTCGTACTGCGCGCCGACGCCCGAGAGCGCGTTCTTTTCGGCTTCCGGAATGCCGAGTTTGTCGAACGTGTCCTTGATCTCTTCCGGGAGGTCTTCCCAGTTTTCGGCGCCGCCGCGGGTTTCGATGTCGGGTCGGATGTACGGGACGATCTCGTCGACATCGACCTCCGAAAGGTCGGGCTGCCCCGGCCAGTCGGTCGGCATCGGCATCTGCTGGAACTGCTCTAGCGCGCGAAGACGGCGTTCGAGCATCCACTCCGGTTCGTCTTTGTCCTCGGAGATGACGCGAATCGTCTCCTCGGTGAGACCCTTCTCGGTCTTGAAGGCGGACGCTTCCTCCTTTTTGAACTCGAATCGGGCCTCGGTGTCGGTCTCTTGTAGGTGTTCTTCGGAACTCATTGGTTGTAATTACGTCTGTGTGGTTATAGGGTTGTGCGTAACTGTGAACGGTTACGCGGCTTCGTACACTTCCTCTCGGACCCAGTCGTATCCTTTGTCCTCGAGCTCTTCGGCGAGCGTGGCGTCACCGCTTTTTGCGATCTTGCCGTCGAGCATAACGTGGACGTGATCCGGTTCGACGTAGTCGAGGACACGCTGGTAGTGGGTGATCTGGAGAATGCCAGTTCCCTGTTCGTCGCGAAGGGCGTTGATCCCGTTAGAGACGTCCTGCAGCCGATCGATATCCAGCCCGGAGTCGATCTCATCGAGCACGGCGATCGAGGGTTCCAGGATGGCGGCCTGCAGCACTTCGTTCTGTTTCTTTTCCCCGCCGGAAAAGCCGGCGTTGAGGTACCGGTGGGCGAACTTCTCGTCCATGTCGAGCAGTTCCATCTTCTCCTGCAGAATCGCCTGAAACTCCGCGACTCCGACATCGCCTTCGTCGACGTTACCTTCCATCGGAGAGGTGTCGTATCCGACTTCTTCGTCGTCTTCTTCTTCTTCAGCCTCGTCGCCTTCGAAGAGTTCCTCTCGCTCCTCGAGTTTGGCGTTCAGCGCCGTTCGAAGGAAGTTGACCATCGTGACGCCTTCGATCTCGGCAGGATACTGAAAGCCGAGGAAAACGCCGAGCGCGGCCCGCTCGTTCGGTTCGAGTTCCAACAGATCCCAGGTGAGCTGGTCTTCCTCGATCTCGATGTCTTCGAACTCGTCTTCTTCGATGTGGAGTAACACGTCTCCCTCGGTTACCTCGTAGGCAGGGTGACCGGCGATGATCTTCGCCGTAGTCGATTTACCGGAACCGTTCGGTCCCATGAGAGCATGGATCTCTCCGGAGTTCACTTCGAGGTCGACACCGCGAAGGATGGTCTCGCCTCCCTCTTCAGCGACCGACGCGTGCAGGTTTCTGATCTCTAGCGTAGCCATGAATTGTCTACTACTGTATCATACCGTGATACGCATAATAGTTTCGGGTTCAGTGTGATTTGAATTCCTTATTCGGAAAATATTTTTTGTATGGTGGAAGTCACCGAGCCGCCTGGACAGGTTACATAAAGTTTCCGAGCCCCGTTTGTTCCTGCCCGCTTTCGACTTCATCCCACGAGATATCGAGCGCCTCGATGATACGCGCGATCGGTCCCTTCAGCGTCTTATCGAGCATCTTCTCGTAGTCGACTTCGAACGCGTCGGGCACCTGATCCTCGAACTCGAAGCAGATGACCGCCTCGCCGCTTTCGGCTTCGCGTTTGAACTCGCCGTACAACTGATCCATCGACGGGTCGAGATCCAACTCCTCTTCGACCTCTCGGAAGAACGACGGATGGACTTTCTCGATGTACAGTCGTTTCGGCTTCGATCCGCTCGCGAAGTTCGTCCCGAAGAGGAGGTTCGCGTATTTCGCGCCGCGAACCTGTGCCGTATCGGTGTCGTAATTATCGAGTTTCTTGCCGATCCCGCCTGGGATCCCGATCTCGTCGTGGCTTACGTCCCCGGCCTGCACCCGCTCTATCACGTCACGGACGTAGTCTTTTATCTCGTCTCGCTCCGCACCCGTAACGATCATCTCGAGGACGTTCTTTTGGACCTCTTTCGTCAGGGGAGCGATGTCCGAGCGCTTGTACTCGAAGCCGGTGATGTCGATGTCGTCGACGTCCTTCCCCTCCTTCCAGACGATGTGTCCGGCGTAGCGTTTCTTCTTGCCGGCCTGGAAAAACCGCCGATAGAGCTTCTCGAACTCGATCTGGAACCGGTGGGTGTGGGCGTTCAGCTGCGCTGCGAACTCGTCGTACCTGTCGTTGATGTGTGATTCGATCTCGAAAGACTGCTCTATCGCGTCTTCTTTGGCTATTTCGCCGCCGAGTTCCAGCATGACGCTGTCGGTATCACCGTACGTCACCTCTTTGTCGAGTTCGGCCGCTGCTTTCTCGGTAAACTCGATCACGTCCCGTCCGGTTGCCGTCACCGCCGCACCCATCTCCTTGTCGTAGAGGCGGAATCTATCCCATCCCAAAACGCCGTAGAGCGATTGGCCAACGAACTGAAACGTTCCGTTTCGGCCGGCTAACAGCGTATGGTTATCGGCTACCGTTACACAGTAGACACCGTCGTCCGCAGTCGTTCGCTCGGAACTTCGGTGCATCCGGAGGGTGTTCTTCGCGTTCTCGGTGACGTAGATCCGGTACGTACCGCTGTCCTCGTTGTAGCTCGAGGTTAAGCCGAGGTGGGCACAAAGTCGTAACACGTCGTCTCGGAGCTGTTCGCTCGCGGTACTGTAACGCCACGAGTTCGGCTGTCGATCCCCGTCACCGTCGATGAGCGTCTCCAGGAACGCCTCTTTTTGTTCCCGGGGCGTTTCGAAAACCAACTCCGGAATCCGTTTGATTTCACTTCCTTTCCCGCCGAGGTCCCGAAAGAGATCTCCAAGAAGCGCAGACGTAAACTGATAGCACCGGTCGTCGGTGTAGTAATCGAATCCCATTCGATCGAGGAGCGCGCCGATCGTCGCGTGGTTGTTTCCGCCGTCCGTGGCGACAGCTTCCTGTGCTATCTGAATCGTCGTCGAAGAACCACGCAATTGTCCGTCGAACTCCTTCTCCTCGGACGTATAAACGTTTCCTTCGGTGATATACCACGCCAACAGTTCGAGAAAATCGTCTCCGTCGTATATTCGCGGAATCCACTTCCGGCCGGATTCACGGTGAACGTAGCTCCGTTCGCAAACTGAGTCGATATATTCGCGATGTGCCTCGAACTCGTCTGCTGAAAAGACGTAGCCCGTCTGGCTGATGTCGTTTTTCGAAACTCTGCGGGGCTTCCAGCCGAGTTCGGTCGTGAAGGTACGGCCGTGGACTTCCGGACGGACCCATACTTCGTATTCGCCATCCACGAGTTCCGTCAGATCGACTGTATCGAGTTCGCTTCCTGCCGGCCCCTCCCAGTCATGTGGTAATTCGTAGTTCGTCGCCCGATCGAGGTTTCCAGCCTCCACGAACCCATACTCGTCTTCAGAGATACCGTTCGTCTCGTTTTTCCGGACGAGCATCCGGTGGTTCGGAGTCACACTGAAATCTATCTTGCTAGTCTCGATATCGACCAGCTCGCCCCGATAGTCCGGATACTCGTGCGTCTCGACGACTGGCTGTACCTCCATCTCCATCGTGTCAGGATCCAACGAGTACACCTCATCGCCGACGGATAGCTCTCGGATCCCACGAACGCCTTCCGGCGTCAGGACGTCTGTATCCGGCGTGAAGCAGTTCATGATCACCTTCACGGCCGCCTGCTGGCGATCGAACGTCTCGTACTCGTCCGATCCGGGATCGTTCTCGTTTCGCAGCGATTTCTTCCGTTCGCGCTCTTCGAGCAGCTCGTCGACCATCTCTCGGATCATCCCGTCCGGTTCCTTCCGGAAATTCGTCCCGTTGGGGGCGACGTAGGTCTCCCCGTCGTACTCGTCTGGATCCACCTTCGTTTCGGGGGAGGCGTTTATCGTCACCATGCACATCGGATACAGGCTCTTCAGATCGAGCACGCTCACCATCTCTTTGACCCCCGAGATCGGCTCGAAGACTGCCCCGCCCTCGTACTCCTCGGACTCCTGTTGCCCTTTCGAGGGAAGCGCGTACTCGCCGTGAATCTCGTGGAGGACGTACATGTCCACGGCGTCGCCGGGCGTGGTCGCGTCCTCGATTTTACACCCGACGAAGGAGGCGA
>CAYQWI010000201.1:0-4312 GCA_964421165.1 uncultured Natronomonas sp. | reverse complement strand
CTGATGGTCGGACTCGCCGTCCTCATCGTCGGTCTCTCGATCCCGTTCGTCGCCGGTGGATGAACGACGGCAGGTTTCCGAGCGCGTCTCTCGTGCGGTCAGATCGGCGGGTGTGCGTTAGATCCACACAGACGCACGAAAGTTGTTATAATAGGTCGCGAAAAACGCGTATGGGACTACTCGACTCGATCACGGACGCGTTCTCGTCTCCGTCGCCGAAGAGCCGTCCCGACGACGGCTCCGAGGGCGCATACTGGTGTGACGACTGCGGCGTCCGGATCCGGGACATCGAACTGGACGGGGAGCCGATCTGTCCGGAATGCGGCGACGCGATGCGGTTCGAGCGATCGTCCGGTCGGAGCTGTGCCTGTTAGGGCGATCTGAGGACAGTTTCCTCGCCGGCTTCGGTCGGAAACGCGCCGTCTCCGTATTCTTCGACGGTTGCCGAATCGCCATCCCACTCGATATCGGTGACCAGCGCATCGTCGAGTGACGACTCTAGTTCCGCTCGGTCGTACTCGGTTCCGATGAACACGAGTTCGCTCCGACGATCCCCCCACTCGTCGTCCCACTCGACGTCCCTGTTCGATCGGTAGAGCTCGCGTTCGATCTCGGGGAGACTCGCGATCCACGGCCCGAGTGCCGTGGCGCGGACCGACGGACCGGCCTGGGCGATATCGAGTCGCATCTCGTTGCCCGCGACCCACGCGATTCCCTTCGATCGAACGATCCCGTCCGGCAGCGACCGCAAGAACGAGGCGAACCGCTCGGGATCGAACGGTCGTCGACGACGGTACGTGAACGACGAAACGCCGTAAATTTCGTCCGGATGTCGATGGACGTGTGTGTGGTCGTCCTCGTGAGATGCGTGGCCGCCGTTCCGATCGTGCTGCGTTCCGCTGCCGTGAGCTGACGCGTCAGCTAGCGCCCGTTTCCAGCCCGGTAGTTCGCTGATTCGATTCGGATCGAACAGGTCGGTACCGAGCAGCCGATCCGGATCGACCGCCGCGAACTCCGTTCGGATCGTCCGTGCGTCGGGCTGGAGAGCCGCGACGAGCGCCTCCGCCTCCTCCAGTTCCGCGTCGGTGCAGAGGTCGGTCTTGTTGAGCACGACGACGTTTGCGACCTCCACCTGTTCGACCAACAGATCGGACAGCGGACGGCCGTCCTCGTCGTCGCCGCTCCGTTCGGGGACGTCCTCGCCGCCGAACGTGTCCAAAAACAGCCGCGTGTCGAGGACGGTCACGAGCGTATCGACATCGTAAAGCGCGGCGACACGTGATTCGGTCGTGAACAGTCTCGCGACCGGCGCGGGTTCGGAGATTCCCGACGACTCGACGATGAGGTGATCGAAGTTTCGATCGCGAGCGAGCCGAACGACCGCCGTCTCGAGATCGTCCTGTAGCTCACAGCAGATACACCCGTTCGAAAGCTCGGCGATGCCGTCGTCGAGATCGAGTTCCGAGCCCTCCGCGATGAGTTCGGCGTCGACGTTGACCTCGCCCATGTCGTTGACCAACACCGCGAGACGCCTGTCGCCGGCGTTCGTTAGCAGATGGTTCAAAAGGGTCGTCTTACCGGCTCCGAGGCTTCCGGAAAGGATCGTGACCGGAATCGTCTCGCTCATACCGTACTCTGGAGGGTTCGGCCCTTGAACGCACCGCCCCAACTGCGATGACGGCCAATTCTCTGTTTGCGTCCCCCGCGAGAATCCACGACAGATATTAATCGCTCGGCGAAGAGATACCGACAATGACGCTCGTAGATCGGATCGAGGCGTTCCGTGAGACGGTCGATACGTGGCTTCGGGGGCTGTATCATGGGATGATCACGCATCCGGCCTACGAAAAGATCGAAAAGGAAGCCGAGGACATCGAGGACGCGTTCATACTCGCCTGCTTCCCGGACTCGTTCGGCGTCCCGTCGCCGGTGTCGTACTACACCGCGGAGCTACTCCCGTACCTCGAAGACGAGTTCGAGTCGTGGGAACGACGCCTCTGGGATCGAGAGTCCTACATCGAGCGGAAGGGCCAACAGTATCACTTCTAACGATGGAACCGTTCGTCTTCTTCGGCGGCAAGGGCGGGGTCGGCAAGACGACCGTCTCGTGTGCGTACGCGCTCAGGTGCGCTCGCGAGGGCCACGAGACGCTCGTCGTCTCGACTGATCCGGCACACTCGGTCACGGACGTGTTCGATCAACCGTTCGGCGACGACGCAGAGGCGGTCGAGGGAATCGAGAACCTCTACGCCATGCAGATCGATCCCGACGAGGAGGTGACCCGCCACCTCAACGAGATCAGACAGGACCTCTCCGAACAGGTGTCAGCCGCGATGGTCAACGAGATCAACATGCAACTGGAGATGGCTCACGACACGCCCGGAGCCTACGAGGCCGCGCTTTTCGATCGGTTCATCTCAGTGATGAAGAACGCGGACCCCTACGATCGGGTCGTCTTCGACACCTCACCGACGGGAAGTACGCTCCGGTTGCTCGGCTTACCGGAACTGCTCGAGCAGTGGATCGACCGACTCATGTACAAACGGAAAAAGAGCATCGACCTCTTCGAGAAAGCCGCGATCGGAAAGAACGAACCGCGGCGCGTGCTCGCCGGCGATCCGGTGCTCGCGCGACTGCAGGAGCGCAAGGAGTTCTTCGAGTTCGCCGGGAACGCGCTCGGATCGGACGCCGCGTTCTTTCTCGTTCTCAACCCGGACGAACTCTCGTTGAACGAGACCGAACGAGCCATCGATCGGATGACCGAGGAAGGGCTCTCGGTTCGAGGTCTCGTCGCAAACCGGCTGACCCCGTCACCGGATCCCGAGGAAAACGGGACGGGAGCGCGGTATTTGAGAGACCGAATCGAGACGGAGACCGAGCGTCTCGCCCGAGTCAGAGCCGAGTTCGACCCGCCGTTAGTCGCGGAAATCGAAACCCGCACTGCCGAGATAAAGGGAGAGCTCTTAGCGAGCGTCGCCGACGAACTGGACATCGAAACCGGAGTCGAAGCGCCGACGCAGACGTAGAACACGGGTTTGTTTCACGCCGCGCGCTTCGATGCAACATCGATATCGTTTCCCGGTGATGCCGCGAGCGATCAGCTCTGTTCGCACGTTTCGGGTGGATACGGTGGTGACGATCGAGGCGAACATTTTCGGGAAAGCGACTTTGACCCATGGAGGAGAAGGTAGCATATGGCCGAACCGACGGAACGGAGACGGATCGACGACGGTGATCGCGCTCCGAACGGGCGCGAGTGGGAGCTATTCGTCCGGCGCGACAGCGACGATCCAATGCGACACGTCGGCAGCGTTCGCGCCGAAGACGCCGACGGCGCATACGAGCTGGCGAGCAGACTGTTCGCGTGGCACGCCGACGACGTGTGGGTCTGTCCGAGCGCCGAAATGGCCCGATACACGACACACGACCTCGCCGAGGAGGCGACGACGGTCTCGCCGTCGGTCGACGAGTCGGAGCCGCGAAACCGGGAGTGGTCCTGACGTGATTTCGGTCAGTACGCTGCTGTGTGACCACGCCGCGGACGGCAATCGGCTCCGATACGACGTCGGTACGGGGGCCGAGAACCCGGTCTCGGACCGCCCTCAGCGTCGGCCGGTCGTCGTCTGGAACACCACGAATCGGTGCAATCTGAAGTGCGTCCACTGCTATGCGGGCGTGAAAACGACTGCCGAGGCCGGCGAGTTGACGACGGCGGAAGGAAAGCGGCTCCTCGACGATCTCGCGGCGTACGGGGCGCCCGTGGTCCTCTTTTCGGGCGGCGAGCCGCTCGTCAGGGAGGATCTCGAGGAGCTCGTCGCCTACGCTGCAAACGCGGGGATCAGACCGGTACTTTCGACGAACGGAACGCTGTTAACGGCCGACCGGGTTCGGGAGCTGAAAGCGGCCGGATTGGCGTACGCCGGGATCTCCGTCGATGGACTCGCCGATCGAAACGACGAGTTCCGAGGCGTCGACGGCGCGTTCCGATCCGCGATCGAGGGGATCGAGACCTGCCTCGACGTCGGCCTGAAAACGGGGCTTCGATACACCGTCACCGGACAGAACGTCGACGATCTCGACGGCGTCGTGGACCTGTTGACTGAGGTCGGTCTCGACCGGTTCTGCTTTTATCACCTCTCCTACAGCGGCCGCGGGGAGTCGATGAGTTCGATCGATCTCGACACTGCCGAACGTCGAGACGTGGTGCGTCGCATCTGCGATCGGACGGTCAGCTCACACCGATCCGGCGAGGAGATTGAAACGCTCCTCGTCGGCAACTACGCCGACGCCGCCTACATCGTCGAGTACGCCC
>CAYQWI010000200.1:0-4330 GCA_964421165.1 uncultured Natronomonas sp. | reverse complement strand
ACGCTCGTAACCGAATTCGATCGAGTGAGCCAATCGATAACGGAGCAAAGCGACGGGATGAGCGAGCAGATCGAAACCGACATCCGGATCATAAGCGACACCAGTCCCGACGCCGACGGGATCTACGACGACGCGGAGGACAACGTCACGCTGCTCGTGAAAAACACCGGCTCGGTCGATCTGACGGCCAGTGCCGACAGTATCGACCTGCTGATCGAGGGACGTTTTATCAACCCGGGGGCCGTCACAGTCGAACTGATAGAGGGCGATGAGAACGGTGAAACCGATTGGGAACCGGGGGAAGTGGTCCGGATCGAAGCCGACACCGGGTCGGTCGATATCGAGGGCGAGACCCGGGTTTCGGTCACCGCAAACGAGAACGAAGCGACGGTTCTGTTCCGGGCGTGAACATAATAGACAGCAAGACGATGACTACCGACAAATCCGACGATTCGAACGCTGAAGAGACTCGCTCCGAACTGGACGGGCCGTCCGGATCGACGGAGCCGGAAGGGAAAGACATTCTATCACCCGAAGAGCTCGATATTTCCGACAGCGAGTACGTCGAGAAGCTCGACGACAGCGGCCGGTACGTCGTCTCGCCGGGTGGCGGTCCGCCGAACGTCCCGGATTCGGTGAGTGGCGAGGGATCCAGCGGCGACGATACCGGGGTCGGTGACCGTGCAGATCCCGATCCCCGCAGTTCGGCTCCATCCGGGCGGGAGCCTGCGAGCGGCCCGACCGCGAGTCCCGAAGCGGCTCGAACGCTCTTGGTTGACGAGTTGCGTCGCTCGAACGCCCGCTACGGGGTGGATATTGTCGCTTGCTTCGAGGGGAACAGTAGCCGCCACCGGACCGTTTCCGACGACGTTATCGCCACTTTCGAAAACCTCGTTCGATGGTACGCCGGACACGTCACGGACGGGACGCCGCCGGACGAAGTCGTCGAGATTCTGTTGCGCGAGTCGACGTTCGAGACGGATGAAACGCCGAACCTCGCAAAACTTCTCGACGCTCACGACCTGGATCGAACTGATTCGATCGCCGATCTCGTCGCAGCGATCCGTGAGGAAGCCGGAGACTGAAACGGCCCGGAGCGAATTACCGGCGAGCGCCCCGCACGGATCGGCGGTGGATGGCTACAACGACCCGTGCGAATCCACCTTCTTGAATCCATCGACAGTCTTCGCCGTGGTATCCGATTCGTTTCGAATGTTGAGTGTGACCGTGACTTGAGGTATATCCCCGGAGAAACACGCGTAGAGATGGATGTCCTGATCGCGGATGACTCCGAGTTCATGCGCAGTCTCCTTCGAGAGATCCTCGAAGCGGAGTACACTATCGTTGGAGAGGCGGAAAACGGCGTCGAAGCTATCGAGCTGTACAACTCCCACGATCCCGATGTCGTCATGATGGATATCGTGATGCCCATCCGTGACGGCATCGAGGCGACGGACGAAATAACCGATACGGATCCGGGGGCGAACGTCATCATGTGTACCAGCGTCGGCCAGGAGCAAAAGATGAAAAGCGCGATTCAAGCCGGCGCACAGGGGTACATTACGAAGCCGTTCCAGAAGCCGAGCGTCCTCGAAGAGATCGAGAACGTGGTGGCGGGATAGGATGCAGATCGATATCGACGCGTTAGAGACGTACAATAGCCTCGCTCGCGAAGGCGCGCGTTCGGCTGCCGAATCGCTCTCACAGCTTACCGGTCTCGAGACGCACGTCGAAGTGACGAACGTCTCGCTCGTGTCACCCGGAGATCTCGACACGGGAGGAGACACACGTTCGGGGGTTCGAGTAGAGCTCGATGGCGCGCTCGAAGGAGAAGCGGTACTCACGTTCAAAGAGGATGCTCGACAAATCATCGAGAACGTCCTCGCGCCGGAGGCGGACCAACGAATGCGAAGAAGTTCGATCGAGGAGGTCGGAAACATCATGACGAGCGGCTTCATCGACGGCTGGGCTGATCACCTCGACGAGATTATCGATATCTCACCGCCGACGTTTCTGGACGGATCAGAGGCAGACCCGTTGCCGGCGGATTCGGCCTCGACTGGTGAACAACTGTTCGTCATACGAAGCCGCGTCGAGTTCCCCGACGAGGCGGCCGATTTTCGAATTCTGCTCGTCCCCGAACGGGACGCGTTTATCGAAGCGGTTGAACCGGTCGACGGCGATAGCATCCCCTTCGAAAAGTTCGAAGTATTCAACGAAATGACAAAATCCGGGGCCGAAAAGGCGGCGACGAATGTTACGACGATGACCGGGATCGAGACGGCTGTCGAGATCAACCGAATGAGCTTCGTACCGATCGAGGAGGTGCCCGTCAGCGTTGGCGATCAACGGTACGTCGGAACGGTCATGGAGTACGAGGGCACCCCGAGCGGCTATCTCGCGATTTTGTTCGACCGTCCCTCCGCGGAGGCCGTCGTCGATGCATTGGTGCCGGTCGAGACGGACGGCGAGTGGTCCGAGATGGAGCAAAGCGCGATGAAAGAGATCGGCAACATCATGACGAGCGGATTCATCGACGGCTGGGCGAACGTCCTCGAAACGTCGATCGATCACTCGCCGCCGAGATTCGTCTCGGATATGGGCTCGTCGATCATGAGTCCGATCGTCGGCCAGATGGCCCGAACCCAAGAGCACGCGTTTCTCCTCGATTCGGTGATCCGAACCGACGACGGCGTCTTTCGCTGTGAGCTGTTCGCACTCCCGCACGAAGACGAACTCAGGGAGGTGCTGGAGGAACTACTTGTCGAACGAGCAGACAGAACACACGTCTCCCCCGACGAGGTGTTCTAGCTCGTGGGGGCCGGCAGCGGTCCGTTCTCCGACACAGGGCGAATCAAAGTCTCGATCGCGGATTACGCCGTCGCCTCGCAGGGAACGTTGACTACGAGCGGCCTGGGTTCGTGCCTTGGAATCGCGATCTACGATCCGGATCAGGGCATCAGTTCGTTATTTCATCCCATGCTTCCGTACCGAAACGGCGACGATTCACGTCCGCCCGAACGGTTCGTCGACTCGGGGATCGATATCGTCGTCGGAGAGCTACTCGCTGCCGGGGCGGACGAATCGTCGCTTCGTGCGAAAGTAGCCGGCGGCGCCACCGTCGTCGATTTCAAAACGAACGGTGAGGGTTCGATCGGTGACCGGAACGTGGCGGCCGCCCGCGACGTGCTCGCCGGACGAGGAATCGAGATCGTCGGCGAAGAGACCGGCGGCGATTGTGGACGAACAGTGCGTGTCGACGCCTGGACCGGTGAGGTCATCGTCAAACGGACCGACGGTGTCAACACGGAACTGTGATCGGTTATCTCTTTTACTTTCACTTTCACTCCGCGCATGGCTGACGGATTTAATAGCTCCGTGAGTGGTATCGAGTATGTCGACACACTCCCGCCAGCCAACGGACGGTCCGGCGCAGGTCCGTGTCCTCGAAATAAGCGACCTCCCGGTTTCACAGATCAGCGGCTACGCCTCCGAGACGGACGATGTGTACTTCGAACGCCGGGGGGACCGGACGTTTCTCGTCGCGGATCGGTGACGGATCGGAAACGATTTTTGCCAGCCACCGCCACAGCCGCCTATGCAGGCCGTCATTCCGGCCGCCGGACGCGGGTCGAGACTCGATTCGTTGACCGACGATCGCCCGAAAGCGCTCGTCGAACTCCTCGATCGACCGCTTCTCGAACACGTCTTCGATGCGCTTTTTCCACGAGCGAGTGAGTACATCGTCGTCGTCGGCTATCTCGGCACACAGATCCAAGACCGGTTCGGCGAGGCGTACGACGGCGTACCGATCACGTACGTCGAGCAGACGGATCGCGTCGGGCTTGCGGATGCGGTCGGGCGGGCCGAACCAGTGATCGACGGCTCGTTTCTCCAGCTCAACGGGGACAACGTTCTGTCCGCCCCTATCGATACTGTCGTCGAACGCCATTACCAAACCGGAGCCGACGCGACACTTCTCGTCGAAGAAGTCTCCAGAGAGCGAGCAAAACGGGGTGGTGTTCTCGAGATGAGCGACGGGACGCCGGTTCGGATCGTCGAGAAGCCGGACGATCCGCCCTCGCGTCTCGCGACGACCGGCTGTTTCGCCTTTTCGCCGCGTATCTTCGATGCGATCGATTCGATCGAGCCGTCCGATCGGGGCGAGTACGAACTTCCGGACGCCATCGAGTGGCTCCTCCACAACGGTGGCACCGTCGAAACGGTTCGACTGGACGGCCGGCGGGTAAACGTGAATACACTGGCGGATATCGAACGGGCCGAGCAGTTGCTGTCGGACTCGTCGGATCGGCTGGCCTGAATGCGCGGA
>CAYQWI010000199.1:0-4331 GCA_964421165.1 uncultured Natronomonas sp. | reverse complement strand
GGTTCCGGGTGATGCGAACCGGACTCAACAGCGGATCAACGCGAGTGGGGTAATCATCGTCTCCGAGCGACGGAACATCTGGTGGCAGGAGGTCTCCCGCGGCCGTCTCGCTTCGAGCGGGCAAGCGACAGTCCGAGTCGGCGGCCTCACGTGGAACGAAGACGTTCGCGCGAATCGGACGACGTGGGCCGTCGCCGGCAGCGATCCGACGTATCACGTTCGACTCGGTCCCGAAGACGCGGCGGAGCGAGACGTCGTCTTCCGGGCCGAACCGGCCCGGTCGGACGCGATCATCGATGGGCGAAACGTCACGATCGATCCGGTCGGCGATCGCTTCGAAATCAACGTTTCACGGGACAACCGATCGCTCGGGACGGCACGGATACCGCAGGATAACGAATCAGTGACCGTCGGCGGGGTCCGTTTCTCACGGGAGGAACGAAGCCTGTTCGCCGAGCGGGGCGAAACGCGAATCAGAATCGCACAGCGAACGCAGTAGCGCGGATACCGTCTATTCCCACTCGATCCGGAAGACTTCGGCGTCGATCGCCCGCGACGATTCGGTGTGGTGGTCGAACTGCTTCGGAAGCTCGAACTCGGCGGCGAACGCGTGTGTCACCGTGCCGCCGTTATCGTCGGCGAACGCCCGAACGAACGATTCGCTGCCGCTGTTGTGTACGGAGTACGAGACGCGGGCGATCTCGGCGGCCGTCTCGAGGAAGTCTCGATCGGCCCCTTCGTTGCCCGACTGAGCGCCGAACGGGGGATTCATAAGCACGGTCACCGGATCAGACGGAGCGATCGGAAGCCGCGTCGCGTCGCCGCGGATCCACGAGACGTCCGTCATCGCTCCCACTCGTCGCTCATTCTCTCTCGCTGTCGCCAGCGGTGCCGGGTCGATATCGATCCCGACGACCCGTTCGGGTCCCCTCAGTGCGGCTCCGAGCGCGAGCATTCCGGTCCCACAGCCTAGATCGACGACCGTTCGATCCTCGATATCAGTCTGCAGATCCGCGACGTGGACGATATGCGCCGCGAGATCGGGCGGCGTGTGGTACTGTTCGAGCGGTGCGCGCGGATCGTCGAACCCTGCAACGACCGCTAACTCCTGGGCCAGTCGCCGTCGCGTCGCACCCGCTGTCCGATCAGTCATCGCTTGAAATACTCTACAAACATACTTATATGTTGGTGTATGATTATAAGTAATCTTCCGCCCGATCGGCGGCCCTCAGTGACGACCGCTCGGGCCATACCTTCATTTCACCGCCCACACAACGAGGATATATGGAGTGTCCCCGCTGTGGGAACGACCTCGACAGATACACCCTCGACGGTCGCGAGGCCGTTTCCTGTGAACGGTGCGGGTATATGGGCATCCCGGTCGATCACCGAAGCGAGCCACGGCTCGTCGAATCCTGGGACGAAGCGATCTCGCGGTATCCCGATGTCTCCCGGATCGAATCGGTCACTGTCGAAACCGTCGATGAAAACCCGTCACTTGAAGTCGTTCTCGAGGCGTCCGCCGACAGCGAGGCCCGACCCGAACCGACCGTCGTTCGCGTCGACCAACCCGACCCGGCGCTCGCTGCTGCGTTCGAAGCGGCCGAGGCGGCCGAAGAGCAGTTCGTCTGTGACATCTGCGGTCGGGATTTCGAGACACAACAGGGGCTTTACGGCCACCTCGCGGCACATTCGGGCGACAGAAGCGACGACGCGTCCGGGGGCTGACTCGATCAGTCCTCGGCTTCGACTTCCGACTCGGTCTCTTGTTCGCCGCTTCCTTCCTCGGTTCTGGACGCGACCAGCGCGCCGCGAGCGACGCTGTACAGCGGTTCGTCGGCTTTCCGAACGCCGCTGACCGAGAACGGGATGTTCGCTTTATCGAGCCGCTCTTCGAACAACTTCTCGAAGCCCGGTGGACTCGCGGTCCCGCCGGTGACGACGACCGGGACGTCGAGCCCCTCTTCGACGTCCTCGTCGTTGACCTCTTTGGCGATGTTTTCGATGACGTAATCCAACAGGTTGTCGTAGTAGATCGACAGCGCTCCCTCGACCCCGCCGGCGTCGGTCGTGAAGTCGAGACGGAAATCTTCCTCTTTGATCGAGGTGACCTTATCGACGTTTTCGCCCGTCGCGGTCGCGGTCTGTTCGTCGATCCAGTCGCCGCCGCGCGCGACGCTGAACGTCATGACCGGAACCGCGTAGTAGGACAGACAGACGTTCGTCATCCCCGCGCCGAAGCTGATCCCGAGCCCGGTGAAGTTGTGTTCGGCCAACTCGGAGTAGATGACGGCCATGCCCTCGTTGATCGGCTCGGGATCGTAGCCGATGTCGCCAAGGAACGATTCGAGGGTCTTCTGGTGATACAGCGTCGACAGATCCGAGTCGATCGGATCCGCCGGCGTCGAGAAGTAGATCCGCTCGTTGTGCCGCTCGGGTTCGCCGACCACCTGCTCGAGGATCAGCTTGATCATCGGGATGGCGGATTTCTCCTCCGAGGAGAGGATCCCGTGTTTCATCGGCCGTCTCGTCTCCTCGTTGAAGATGTTCGCGAAGCTCAACGCGTCGTCGCCGACGACGTACACGTTGTCGTCCTTTCGGATGTGGAGGACGTCGGATCGGCTGAGCATCCGCTCTGCCATGTCGCTGTAATCGATCTCGACGAAGGAGTTTCGCTGTGAGACGAACACTGTGTCGCTCCCGGCCTGTTTTGCCGAGACGATGTTCATCGTCCCGACGTCAATGCCGCGAGCCATACCTTATCCGCCGTTGGTGAGCTAATAAAACTACTCCCCGATCCGACTCCGAAGTAGGCACATCCTACCGATCGAGATACGATTTCACCCGGCCGACCAGCCCGTCCGGTTCGGCCTCGGCTTCCGCCTGTTTCTGCTCTCGGAGCTTTTTGAGCGCCTCCGCCTGCTGATCGACTCCGCTACCGCTGTCGGTCCGCTGTTCGCCGCCTTTCATCCCTTTCAACGCGGCGAGTTGGTCGTCTATCCCCGACGATTTGTGTACCTTCGCCGAGGATCGATCGAGCGATTCTCCTTCCAGCCCTTCTTCGGGATTGATCTGTAGCCGCTCTGTTTCGACCTTCTCGACGCCTCCCCAGCTGATCTCGGTCTCCGACATCGCTTCGTCGATGTCCCGTTGTACCTGTGCTTCGGTGGCTGCGGGATCTTCGGACCCGGCGGCGTCGCCGTCGTCTCCGGATACGTCCGCCGCCGGCACACCTTCGACGCGCTCTATGTGGTACCCGACGAGTGCGGAGGCCGTCGCCGCCAGCATACTTATCAGGCCGATCGCGTAGACGGTAACCCCGTGGAGGCTGTAGTCCGGCGTTCCGTAGTTCCAGTTCGACGGGTACACGGCGACGAAGAAAACGACCGCGGCGACGACGATCGAGAGCCCGCCCACTGCGACGTACATCGCGCGGCGATCGGCCGGTAACAGGACGACGACGGCGAGCAGCACGAGCGGTAATCCGAGCGCGCCGATGGCGAACGCGATCTCTCGCACCCAAAAGACCAGTCCGTCGAGCATCGCGCGCTCGATGACGAACAGCAACAGTCCGAGGAGCCCGAGTCCGAGCCCGCCGAAGAACAACGCGAATCCGAGATACACGTCGGTCCGGCGGTCCGGTTCCCCGATGTACGACCGGTATAGCTCGACGAGTCGATCCCCGTCGGCCGTGTCGGCGGAAGCCATTTGGGAGTGCTTTCGAGCGAGACCCTATGATTGTTTGGCCTACCGTGGCATAGATTTATGGTATCGAAATCTCCAGCAGAGGTATGCATACGATAAACCGGGTGATCGAACGACCCGATCCGGAACTGGTGTCGGCATTCGATGGCGTTCCGAGCGCGGTCGCCTCGGACGTCACCGGAAACGCCGGGAAAGCGATGCGTTCGGACATCGATCCGATCGATCCGGGGGCGCAGCTGTCCGGAACCGCACTGACGGTGAAGGCGTCCCCCGGAGACAACCTCATTATACACAAAGCGATCACGATGGCCGAACCGGGCGATGTCCTCGTGATCGATGGCGATGGCTACACCGAGACGGCTTATCTCGGTGAGTTGATGTGTGCGTCGTGCCAGGCGAACGGACTCGCCGGCGTCGTAATCGACGGCGCGGTCCGTGACCGACAGGAGATCGTCGAGATGGGATTTCCGGTGTTCGCCCGCGGGACACACCCGCAAGGACCCCTGAAACGGGATCCCGGCTCGATAAACGTGCCGGTCACCTGCGGCGGCGTCACCGTCCATCCCGGCGACATCGTCGTCGGAGACGGTGACGGTGTGACGGTTCTCCGGAGGGACGAAGTCGAG
>CAYQWI010000198.1:0-4331 GCA_964421165.1 uncultured Natronomonas sp. | reverse complement strand
GTTCGCGACCAGATCGTCGGCGAATTCGACGATTACGACGCGATTCGGGAACTCGCCGAACGAGCAGACGTGCTGACGTTCGAGATCGAACTCGCCGATCCCGACGAGATGGAACGGGTCGGCGAGGAGACGAACACGCCGGTTCATCCCGACCCGGATACGCTCCGGACGATTCAGGATAAGCTCGTCCAGAATCGCGCACTCGCGGAAGGCGACATCCCGATACCCGCGTTCCGCCGCGTCGACGACGTGGACGATCTGCTCGAAGCGGGCGAGCAACTCGGCTGGCCGCTCATGTTGAAAGCCCGGGAGGGTGGCTACGACGGGCGGGGGAACCGTCCCGTGGCGGGGCCCGAGGAAGCCCGAGAGGCTCTCGAAGAGATCGGTAGCGCGGCGCTCGCGGAGGAACTGATCGACTTCGAGCGCGAGCTGGCGATCATGGGTGCGGTGGGCGACGGCGAGGTTCGAGCGTACCCTGTCACGGAGACGGTTCACGAGGAGGAGATCCTCAGAGAGTCGGTCGCGCCGGCCCGGACGGACGATAAGATCCGATCGCGGGCCCGCGAGGTGGCGTTCGACGTGCTGGAGTTGCTCGACGGGCGCGGCGTCTACGGGATCGAACTGTTCGAGACGCGCGAGGGCGACGTTTTGGTCAACGAGATCGCGCCTCGGCCACACAACTCCGGTCACTGGACGATCGAAGGGGCGGGCTGTTCGCAGTTCGAACAGCACATTCGAGCCGTCCTGGGATGGCCGCTCGGGGACGCGACGGCCAGGTCGCCCGCCGTGACCGCGAACCTCCTCGGCGATGTCGACAGCACTCGACCGGCGGAACTCGTCGGGACCGAGGCGATTCTCGAAACGCCGGAGGCGTCGCTTCACTGGTACGGCAAGCGGGACGTTCGACCGCTCCGAAAGATGGGGCACGTGACCCTCACCGACGCCGAGGCGGACCGTGAGACGCTGCTCTCGAAGGCCCGAGCGCTGACCGAAACGGTGACCTTCGAGTAGCTGTTCAAAAATTGGGTTTTTTCGGTCGTGCGAGCTGAACGGCCACAACCGGACTCGTTTTTATCTCGGAGTCCAACGTCCCGATAGATGAACTCCCCCATCCCGGAGAAACCAACCCGACGATCAGTACTCGCGGCGGTCTCGGTTGGAACCACTGGTGTGGTCGCCGGCTGTCTCGAAGGGGAGACGGACGAAGGAGCAGATCCCGATAGCAGCACTGACGATGCCGAATCGTTTCCCGATCATCCGGGCGACGAACCGATCGAACCGCCGGACGGTCGACGCTGTGACGGCCCGTGTGGGATGGAGCCGGCGGACTATCCCGACGAAAACGCACAGATCGCCCACGCGGATGGAGCGGGCGTCTTCTTCGACAGCGTCGGCTGTCTGATCGCGTATCACCACGATCCGACGTTCTACGACGGTCCGGACTCGGAGATCGAAACCGCGTGGGTCCGTGACTTTGGAACGAAAGCGCTGATCGACGCGAGGGAGGCCGTCTTCGTTCACGATTACGACACGGGTCGCCACGACGAAGTGATGGCTCACAATCCGAAGCCGTTCGCCGAGCGCGCTGACGCACTCGAGTACGTCGACTCCTACGACGATCTCGGTGAAGACGATATCGTCGAGCTCGATTTCTTCGGAGCCGAGGAAGCACACGGCTATCGGGATTACCCGCTTCCTGAGGAGTGACGTGGGCGTGCGGTGGAACGCTCCCCGAGGAGCGACAGGGATGCACCGCGAAAACCACAACGCCCAAACGCTCGCCGGCCGGGACTGTTCGTATGACCCGCTCCGCCGAGGTACAGGATCTCATCGACCTGCTCGAAGCCGAAGCCGACCGCGGTCGCCCCGACGAGGAGACGCCCGACGTCGGTATTATCATGGGGTCCGATTCGGATCTCGACACGATGTACGGTGCCTACGAGGCGCTGACGGAACTCGGCTTCGAGGAGGTGTCCGAGTACGACGACCCGCCCGAAAGCCAGTTCACGTTCGAGACGTTCGTCGTCTCCGCCCACCGGACGCCGGAACTGATGTACGCGTACGGCGAGACGGCCCGCGCTCGCGGGCTCGATGTGATCATCGCGGGCGCGGGCGGCAAATCGGCCGACCTTCCCAACATGACCGCGTCGATCGCCTATCCGATTCCGGTGATCGGCGTGCCCGTCCAGGAGAAATCACTCGATTCGGTGATCGGAATGCCGACCGGCGCACCGATCGTCGCCGTCGACGCCGGTAAATCGTTTAACGCGGCTCTATCGGCCGTACAGGTCCTTTCGAGGGCGTATCCGGAACTGGAAGAACGGCTCGACGAGTACCACGACGCCCTTCAAGACGGCGTCGGTACTGTCTCGAAGCGGCTTCACGAACTGGGAACCGAGCGATTCCGCGAGCAGCGATAGCGGCCGTGTCTCCCCGGCGTCAATAGGCGGTCAAGAATTCGCTTATTACCGGTCGGGCCCCCTCGTTTTCCAGGGTAAGGGAGTGTCGACGCTGGTCGAAATCGGTGTACCGAGTCGGTGTCAACGTTAATCGTATTCGGTGTACCGAGACGGTGTCAACGCTGGTGGTAGTCGGTGTATATTTATCACCGTCCATAGCCCACTGTGGCGAAATGGGACTGTACGAGAAGTTCCTCGGAATCCTTGCGTATTATATGGTTTCACCGTACACGACGTACCTCCACAAACATCGGGGAGTTCGCTTTACCGACGCGTCTTCGGTCTTCATCGGGTCGAACGTCACGATCGATCGAACCTATCCGGAGTTCGTAACGATCGGGGAGAACGTCATGATCTCTCCCGGGACGAGTCTCATAGCACACTCGAGCCCTCCGACGTCGATGAAAGAGCGATTTCTCCCGGCGGCCCGAGACGAAGTCACGATCGGCGATAACGTGTACGTTGGCGGCGACCCGACCATCTTCCCGGGCGTGACGATCAACGATTGGAGCGTCGTCGGAGCTGGCTCCGTCGTGATGAAAGACGTTCCGAAGTACAAGATCGTCGCCGGAAATCCCGCGGAGACCATCGGGGATCTCAGGGAGAAGTGACGGCTTCGGCGCGCAATTCCGACGCATGGCGTCGAATCGGCCGGATCCGAGCAATCGTGTCGGGCGATTCGGAACCTGCGAGTTGACCGCACGCAACTCAACAATCCTTATTAGGCTGACTTCCGAACCTCAGGACGATACAGACCGCATGAGTGATCCATGGATCGCCGTCGGCGCGCTGGCTCTCGTGGGACTCGCGATTCCCCTCTCGATGATCGTCGCGTCGAGTCTCCTTCGGCCCAGCGTGCCCGAGCAAGGAAAACGCGCTATTTACGAGTCCGGTGAGATCCCGACCGGGGATACGCGCATCCGTTTCAACATCCAGTATTACATGGTCGCGTTGCTGTTCGTCGTCTTCGACGTCGAGACGGTGCTCATCTTTCCGTGGGCGCTGATATACAGCGACGCGGTCGCCGAATTCGGCATGGGCCCGGTGTTGGGACCGATGCTCGTCTTCCTCGCGATATTGGCAATCGGACTCGGATGGGCGTGGCGAAACGGCGCCGTTCGCTGGGTCAAAAGCGAGCGTGCGGAAATCAAATCTGAACTATGAGCAGCGATCAACTCCACGACACAGTTTCGACGCAGGAAGCTCGAATGGGTGACGGCGTCGACAGCCGGTTTAACTCGAAACTTCGGGAGGCGTTCGGCTCGACGCCGTTCATTCTCACGAAGTTCGACCAGTTCATGAACTGGGTTCGAGGGAACTCGATGTTTATGCTGCAGTTCGGAATCGCCTGCTGCAGCATCGAGATGATCCACAGTTACGCGATCAAACACGACCTCGATCGGTTCGGCGCCGGGGTCCCACGAGCGTCCCCCCGACAAGCGGACGTGATAATCGTTCCGGGGACGATCGTCTCGAAGTTCGCCCCGCGGATGAAACGCGTCTACGATCAGATGCCCGAACCGAAGTTCGTCGTCGGCATGGGATCGTGTACGATCTCGGGTGGTCCGTTCCAGGAGGGATACAACGTTATCAAGGGCGCGGAGGAAGTCATCCCGGTCGACATTCACATCCCCGGTTGTCCGCCCCGACCGGAAGCGCTCATTTACGGCATCGCCAAACTCCAAGAGCGAATTCAAAACGGCGAAACGTCCCCTGTGACGGTCAAACCGTACGAGCTCGAGCAGTTCGGCGACCTCGAACGCGACGAGCTGGTGCAGCACCTCGCGGACCAGATCGACGAAGACGATCTCGTCATGCGATATAACTGGGCTGATTCGCCATGAGCTTGGAGGACCCCCGCCAGCTCGATGT
>CAYQWI010000197.1:0-4349 GCA_964421165.1 uncultured Natronomonas sp. | reverse complement strand
ATCCCGGACGAACCGGTGACCGTGGATGATATTGATCCATTCAGTGTTGATGACGACGACTTTGAGGACATCGATGACTTCACCGCCGCAGAGTGGAAAACCCAGAGCACTGCGGACGAACGAATTCGCACGGTGATCAACAGAACGACGACTCCGAAATCGGCGTCCGACATCGCAGACACAGCTCTCGTCTCAGAAACAAAAGCCAGAACGACACTCAACAAGCTTGCTGAAGAAGGCATCGTTAGAAGTCATCAGACCGACTCTGGAAAGCTATACAGCCGAGATCCAGAGTGGCATCTTCTCAAACAGATCAGGAAACTCGCCAGCAGCGAAACGCTTGTCAATCAAATTCAGCGAATAAAACAGGAACTCACAGAGTACAAATCCAAATATGACGTGAATGGCCCAGAGGAACTTCTGGTTTCAGACACGGAACTCGACCAGAATGCACTCGACGACATCTCTCACTGGCGGACAGCAGAACGAGAATTAAGCCACCTCAGAGCGGCATACCGCCTCAAAGAAGCAAAAAAGCAGGCGTCAATGGTCGTTGACCCGGAAGATAGGCGCACGGGTAATCAAACAACAACCCCCAGTAACAATCAGCCCCCACTCCAATAATGGGAATGGGGAACGGCTCTCCAATCGATTCAGCAGCGATTGATGAGAGCGTGAATCAGATGCACCAACAACTCGGGAGCGGAGTTGTCAAAGTGCGATTCCGATACCAGAAAGGGCAACCGTTCAAACCGCGTGACGGAAAAGACGTTAGAACAGCACGAGTCACTATTACGCCTGGAATCCACAAGCAGGCCGGGTATTTCGATATCCAGTGGTGGGAAAATGGAGACTACAAATACCACTATCGGGAAGAAGGACTAGAATTTAGATTCGGACGCGAGGCAGCGAATAAGAACACCAAGAAACCAGTACGGCATTTTCACCCACCTAATAATCTCGACGCACACAAGCAATCCTGTATCGGGGCTGAACAACCACCAAAACGCGTTACGATTGCTGTACTGAAGACGTGGTGGACAGCGGTCCAGAACCATGATGAGAACTTGGTGAACGCGCAGAATGGCTTGCCGTAGCACCGAAGGTATTGATTGGGTTCGGTAAGCGTCTCGACCAACCCTCAAAGGTCGGCAACGGGAGATCTCGACCGCCCGGCAGCGCAGCCGCGAAGCGGCGAGCAGCCCGGAACGTGCCGCCGGCGCCAACGGCGGCGCGGACGAGATCGACCGACCGGAAGCGGGGGCTTGCCCCCGACCCGGAAGGGCGACCGCAGGAGGGACGACCATCGGGAGGACCGTCCCCGACGATAGCGGTGTGGTTGTGAGTCGATTTCGCGAGGATACTATAAAGCGAAGTCATCTCTACATATCGTCCGGATTCTTTTTATCAAATGTCGTATCGGCTTTGGCACCGACAATGTCGGAAGCTGAGACGCCAACGTCGCCAATCGAATCGTACGTCAAAATCACCTTAGATTCCGAGGAACTGAACGAGAAACGGATTCATGAAACGTTCCGTCGGTTTCACACGCGCCGAAACCAGTTTCATCTCGAAGTGAGACTCGTCGCCGACGACGGCGTTTCCTACTACGTCGGGACGACCGAAGACACTCTTCTCACGGTCGAGCACGCGTTCAGAGAGTTACTCCCCGATGGCACGACCTTCGACAGAGAACAGCCACCCGGGCTCCCGGACGAACCGACTGCCGCACTCACCGTCCGGGGTCGGGGCGAACGCCACGATGATTGGCAAACCCGTCTGCGACCCGTCTACAGAGAGGGGAGCGACTCCGTTCGTATGCCGCTTGCGACGGTCGCGAACATGCTCGCTGAAACCGACTCGACCGTCGTGTATCAGGCGGTGCTCACGACGAAGGCCGACTGGCGAGCGGACGCCCAGCTCCGAAAACAGCAGCTCATGCGGAATCGAGACACCCCAGCGCAGCGGTTTTTCGATTTCCTCGGTGATGAGTACAACCCCGATCCCGATATCGCGGACGCCGATCCGTCCCACCAGGCACGAATCCATTCGATCGAATCGAGCGATCCACAGACGTCGTTTTCGGTGTTTGTGCGAGCGATCGCACAGGGGCCCGACGATCAACGCATTCTCGGCGAACTCGGCAACGCGTGCCAGGCGAGTGAGGGAGAGTTTTACCGGATCGATCCACGGGTCCGCGTGAAGGATGAGCGCGTCGAGGCGATCACTGAGCGAATACGCACCGCCGCCCGTGCCGAGGAGCCATCGAAACTGGATCGCGTTCGCAAACGCTTCCCGTTAACGTCGAATTCGGACGCCGAAATCACTGCTGATCCGCTAACGGCTCCGAATTTCTGTCTGTTTGATGGGAGCTCCCTCACGGACCGTGGCCGGCGAGCGATGGGCGTCACACCCGACGAACAGACGGCCGTGGCACGGCCACCGTCGAAGCTTCTGGCACAGTACGATTCCGGGATGCTGTTGGGGTATCCGCTCACTGACGACGATACCACAACCGAGTCAGCTGTTTCGTTGCCACCGTCACTGCAACCGCTGCATACGGCGTGGTTCGGGAAAACCGGCTCCGGGAAATCGACGGCACTCATCAACGCGATGCTCGAAAATCACGGTGAAACGGATGGAGCCGATATCCTCATCGACCCGAAGGGCGACGGAATGCCGATCGAGTATCTCAGCGCGCACTACGCCGAGTACGGCACGCTCGAGAACGTCTATTATTTCGACTGTGCTGAGACGTTACCCGCGATCTCGTTTTTCGATATTCGCGATCGGCTCGCCGACGGGGTCGATCGGACGACAGCAGTCGAGGACGTGACGGATCACTACGTCGAGATCCTCACAGCGATCATGGGGGCGGATCGGTTCGAGCGCGCCGTCCGGTCGCCCGACATTATTCGGTATCTCGTCAAAGCGATGTTCGATCCCGTCCACGGTGACGATGTCTTTGGGCACAGTGAGCTTCAGGCGGCCGCCACGCGGATGCGAGAAACGCGCGATGCGCCACCGGTCGTCGACGATGAACTCCAGCGAATGTTGTCGGGTGTCGCTGCGAACAGCAAGCGATCGTTCGATGAACTGATGCAGGGTGTCGCCAATCGAATCGAGAAGATTCCGCTCGATGACCGACTCGGCGAACTGTTCAATCACGTACCCAGTGACGATGATCCACGCTTCGATCTTCGCGACGTGATCGACGAGGACGCAGTCGTCATCCTCGACACGGGAGGGTTACGGCCCGAGAGCCGCCGCGTGCTCACGCTCGTGGTGTTATCACAGCTGTGGGCCGTACTGGGTCGACGAACGCGCACAGCGACCGATGACGTTCCGCTCGTCAATCTGTATCTCGAAGAGGCCGCGACGGTTGCGACATCGGGTCTCGTCTCGGAACTGTTGGCACAGTCGCGGTCGTTCGGGCTGTCGATGACGCTCGCGATGCAGTTTCCCGCCCAGCTCCGGCAGGCCGATTCCGAGGCGTACGCCGAGCTATTGAACAACGTCTCGACAATCGTCACGGGTAACGTCGCGGTCGACGCCGATTTGAAAAAGCGGCTGGCGACCGAGGATATGCCGCCCAAGGAGGTCGCAAACCGGTTACGGGCGATTCGTCGCGGCCAGTGGTTCGTTTCGCTACCGTCGAAGTTCGGTCGTCCCGAACCCCGCCCGTTTCTACTGGAGAGTGCGCCGATTCCAGCCGGCCACCCCGAAAGCGACGTACCGCTTTCGTCTTCGAGACAGACGGCGTTCGAAATCGCATTCGAGAATATGCGAGACCGGACGCGGCTCGATTCCGGGCTCGATTTTACGGGAACACGGCGAAGAAACCGAACAACACAAACGCCGAGCGAGCCTGCCGATCGCGAGACGGAGACGGCCGCTCGAATGGATTCGTTGCTTCCGTACACGAAACGGTTACCCGACCCGGTAACGTACACGTCCGACCGACACGCGCTCTGTTGTTCGAGTTGTGACACCCGATACGATCCGACTGTCGCAGGAATGAAGCGAGCGATCGAGTGCTGTCACAGCCTCGACTCGGTTCACCGAGACGATATCCCGGCGTGTGAGCTGAATCTGAAGCTCTCTGTGGATGAACGCATCCAAAGTCCGTACACGGACGCACAGCTGCGGTTTCTACACGCCGTCTACGCCGCACATCAACGCCGGTTCGACGCCGAACTCGAATACGATCTCATCACGGATAGCATGCACCGACTGCAAGAGTACGCCGGGATCGAACAGTCAGCTGTCGATGAACTCATCGATGCGGGACTGATCGCGAAAGACTGTCAGTATCCACACGTCCTGTACACGGTGACGCCCGAGGGACG
>CAYQWI010000196.1:225-4351 GCA_964421165.1 uncultured Natronomonas sp. | reverse complement strand
GAACGTGCTGTATGACATCCTCCTCGGCGTAAACGCCGAGGTTTCCCCAACCGCACGTTCGGGGTCGGGTCGGCCGTTCCGACCCGTCCGACGGGGGCAAGATTCCACCGCGTGGGTGTACTCCGGTTCGTGCTCGGTACGTGAGCCCCGCGAGGGGTGTGGCGGGTTCGGCGTCCCGACAGGGACGCGGTATCTCCTTGCACAGCGCCCGACACAGTGCCGGGCTCGCCCCCACCGTTCGCGGTCGGGGGCGCACGGGCGGTGCCATCGACCTGCCTCGTCTTTCTGTGGTTCGAGAGACAGAGTCTCTCGTCATCACGAAAGACGCTCGCGTCTTTCGAACGACCACGGTGGCGAGGCTCGCACGCCGCAGGGGTTGGATTGGTCGTGCCGTCGCCCCATCCCGTGTTGCAGGGGCAGGGGTACTGTGAGCACCGCAAGGGTGCGTGTCGGCGGGGAGGACCCCAAGTGGTTCCCGGATTGGTTTCGGCGATTGAGCTACCATGCGTTCGACCCCGACGGGCATAAAATCGTTGAAAGCGGAGTGAAAGTGGACGCGATTCACGCCCGCCCTGTTCGGTCCTCGGTTCCGACAGAGCGTCCGAACACGCGTCCCTCACGGGAAGGGCGGGACTCTCTCGCTGTTGAAAGGTAGCTCGCCGCTGCCGTTCGTGAGCGCCCGATGCTCGATGAACCGCGAGATCACGATCAACAGCAGCTTCTCCTTCGCGGAGTTGGGAAACCCCTCGACGATGAATTCGATATCGTTCAGCTCGGTCAGCACGTCCGGGAACGTGCCGAGATCCGTCTGTCTCGTTCCGGTTCGATACCGGTCGACGTTCACCAACAGAAACGCCTCCGAAAGCTCCGACAGCGACGTCGTCGCGACGACCGTTCCGCCGTCGACAAGGCAGACGAGATTGTTCACCTCGCCGGGGATCTGCTCTTCGGCTACGGTCACCGACTGATTTTCGAACGCCTGTGAGAGCAGGTCCACGAACGGCTTGGGCTCCGTCCGATTTATCAGTAACAGGCGTTTTTCGGAGGTGCCGGTCTCGTCGATGAACCCCGAAAGCGACGCTGGCAGTCCGTCCATCAGCGGGAAGCTACATCGCCGGGAACTTAAATAATCTCTCTCGTTTTCGAAGTCGCGTCAGTCCCAGAACGACTTCGTCCGCGCGTACTGGCGCTCCCGCTCGATGATGTCCCGGTAGAAGTCCATCTCGTCCTCGCGGTGGTTGTTGATGACGTACGCGGCGTTCCTGGGGCCGACCCCCCGCGCCGCGAGCGCGATCACCGCTCGCTTGCCGTGACTCTGCACGAGGCTCGCGGCTTTGTACGCGCGCTCGGTCTGCTTTTTCTGTTCGGCGTCCTTCTCGGTTGCCCGCACCGCCCCGAGAACCTCGTCGGCCCACGGATTCAGCGCCGCGATCCGCGTCGAGCCACACGTCGGACACTCCGGCTGCTCGGGGACGCGCTCGACGGTCTGTCTGCGATCCCACTCCTTGCAGTGCAGACAGGCGAGCAGCACTCGATCCTCCATGAGCCGCTCTTTGACCGTCTCGACGACGGACGTGTCGGCGTTTTCCGGCGATAGCAACTCGCGCCCCGACGACCGTCCCGCCCGCCCCAGCGCCGTCCGTCCGCTGACGGTCGCGATCTCGAGCTCGCCCGCTCGAAGCCGTCGGAGAACGTCGCTCGCCCCTTCGGCGTCCAGCTGTTCGTGGAGGACGACGCGGATCGCCTCGTCGTAGATCGGCGTGTCCTCGAGCGCTTTCAACAGCCGATCTTTCCCGAAGCGGTTCTGGCTCGATCCCTTCCCTTTCCAGCGTTTCAACGCGCCGAACTTCGCCGCGACCTGCGCCAGCGTGAATTTGAGCGCGTCGGCGTTCTTGAGGCTCAACTCCACGAGCGTCGCGACGTGATCGGGATCGGTCGTCTCGAGGACGTCGACCACGTCGCCGATCGTGACGCCCGACGGAACTTCCAGTTCGATCCGGTAGGGGTCGACCTCCATCGCGACGGAGCCGCCGGTTCGCTGGCCGATGAGCGCCGCGAGCAGCCGCCCCAGCGTTTCGTTTACCGTGTGCCCGAACGCGGCGTTGACGACGATCTCGCGCCCGAGCCCCTCGACGACGAGCCGTCGATCGGTGGGGACCGGTCCCTCGTGGCGCTCGATCGGTTCGAGCGCTTCGCTCGCGGTGTGTTCGTCGACCGAAAACCGCTCGGCGAACGCCCTCGCGACGAGCTCGCGGCTCGCGCCCTCCCTGAATCGGTCGTGCGCCTCCTCTCGCGTCCGACCCACGTGTTGGGCCACGTCGCAGGGGACCGGGATCTCTTCGCCGACCCACGAGGGGACTTCCCCGGTCGGATCGGAGACGGGCGAGACGAGCACCTCCTCGCTCTCGTCGTCGATCTCGGTGATCCGCCACATCTCGCCGCCCTGGATGAACGTCTCGCCGGGGGCGGCGAACGTGACGACGAACCGCTCTGCGAGCGTTCCCACGGGGTCTCCCGACGCCATGTCTTTCACCGTGTAGTTCGCCTCGTCGGGGATCATCGAGAGGTTCGCATAGAAGTACTGCCAGGTGCCGCCCGACTTCTCGAGTCGGTCTTCGCCCTCGTCGAGCCACAGGATGCGATTGCCCGACAGCTCCCGGACGACGGCTTTGAAGTCCGCCTCGGAAAGCTCCGAGAAGGGGTAGGCGCGGGTGATGATGTCGTAGGCGCGCGCCGCCGACAGCTCGCCAAAACCCATGAGCAGCCCCGGGATCTGATTCGCGACCGTATCGAGGCTGGCGTGATGGATGCCCGCCGCTTCGACCTCGCCGCGCTCGGCCCGATCGACGATCGCGAGCGCTTCGAGCGCGTCGTCGGGCGTGGTCGCGATGATCGTCCCCGACGAGATCTCGTCGCGTCGGTGTCCGGCCCGCCCGATCCGCTGCAGCAGCCGCCTGACTTCCCGCGGGCTCGAATACTGTATCACGTGGTCGATCCGCCCGACGTCGATGCCGAGTTCCATCGAGGAGGTACACAACAGCGCGTCGATTTCGCCGGCCTTGAAGCGGTCTTCGACCTCGATGCGAGCCGATTTCGACAGCGATCCGTGATGGATCCCCACGTCGGTGCCGTACGACTTCAGCCGCGAGCCGAGTCCCTCCGCCGTCTGCCGCGTGTTGACGAACACGAGCGTCGAGTCGTGCGCGGCGACGAGTTCGTCGATCACCCGAACGTGGCTCGCGATTTCGGCGTCCGTCAGCAGTTCGCCGGCAGCCGTCTCGTCCTCGGAGCGGATCATCGGCGTTCGAACCGCGACGTCGATGTTCGATCCGGCTTCGACAGCGACGATCTCACAGCCGCGATCGCCCGTCAGAAACCGACCGACTTCCTCGGGATCGCCGACCGTCGCTGAGAGTCCGATCCGCTGGAACGGGCCGGCGTGTTCTCGGAGGTGTTCGAGCCCGATCGTGAGCTGTGCGCCGCGTTTCGAGGCGGCGAGTTCGTGGACCTCGTCGATCACGACGTGAGAGACGTCAGCCAGCGCCTCCCGGAGCCGTTCGCCGGTCAACATCGCCTGCAGCGTCTCCGGCGTCGTGATCAGGACGTCCGGCGGATTCTCGGCCTGCTTGCCGCGGCGGTACTGGGTCGTGTCGCCGTGGCGGACGTCGACCTCGAGGTCCAGGTACTCGCCCCACCACTCGAGGCGCTCGCGCATGTCGCGGTTGAGCGCGCGCAGGGGGGTGACGTAGAGCGCGCCGAAGCCCTCGGGAGGCCCGTCGTCTGCGACGAGGTCGTCGAAGACCGGCAACATCGCCGTCTCGGTCTTGCCACTCCCCGTCGGTGCGATCACGAGCGTGTTCTGGCCGGCCGCGAGCGGCGGGATCGCCAGCCGCTGTGGTGCCGTCGGCGTCGAGAAGCCGCGTTCGGAGAGCGCCCCGCGAACCGTCGCTCCGAGGTGCGTAAACGCCGCGACGTCCCCGTCGGTCATCGGCTGCCCTAGGGACGTAGCGTCCATAAGCGCCACGTTCGAACGCCTGTCCCCTCGCTACCCGTCTCACTCCCCGTTGCGATCCGTCCGCTCTCCTTGCGAGTCGGCTTCGTCCGCACCGCTCTCGCCGTCGACAGC
>CAYQWI010000196.1:0-215 GCA_964421165.1 uncultured Natronomonas sp. | reverse complement strand
CATAAGCGCCACGTTCGACCCTCTTCCCCTCGCTACTCGTCTCGCTCGTCGTCGTGGTCTGTCCGCTCCGCCGGAGATTCTTCCTCGCCATCTTCGCCGCCGACGACCTCCTCGGCCTCCTCTAGCAGTTCCTCGGCGACCGCGTCGTCGACGGCCATCTCCCCGGGTTCGGGGACCTCCTCTCGAGCGCGTTCGATGATCTCCTCGGCCGATCG
>CAYQWI010000195.1:0-4387 GCA_964421165.1 uncultured Natronomonas sp. | reverse complement strand
ATACGGTGTGGACCGGCTCCTCCAGGGGCTTATCGTCTTCGCTGCTGTCTTTCTCGCGTTTTATGTGTTCACTGTCGTCATTCCGCCGGCCATCACCGTCGCCGGAGTCAACGTCCTCGCGATCCTCGCCGCCATCGGACTGGGGGTCGGATTGCTACTGTATCCGGAGTGGTACGTCATCGACGCGGCCGGTGTCGTTATGGGAGCCGGCGCGGCGGGGCTTTTCGGAATTAGCTTCGGTCTGTTGCCGGCGCTCGTCCTTCTCGTCGTGCTCGCGGTGTACGACGCGATCTCCGTGTACGGGACCGAGCACATGCTCACGCTCGCGTCCGGCGTCATGGAGCTTCGACTTCCAGTCGTGTTGGTGATCCCGTTGACGCTGTCGTACTCGTTTCTCGACGAATCTGGTCCGGAGACACTCGACACAGACGAAGAGACCGGAGACGACGCGGGCGGGGATGAAACCGGAGACGACGTTAGCGGAACAGAGAGCGGAGACGACGCGGCACAGTCGGAAGGCCCCGACGCCGCGGATCCGTTCGCCCGCGACGCGTTCTTTATCGGCCTGGGGGACGCTGTTATCCCGACGATCCTCGTCGCGTCTGCGGCGTTCTTCCGCCCCGGTGACGTCGCGCTTATCGACGTGCCCGGAATCGCGCTCACGATACCCGCGCTCGGTGCCATGATCGGGACTCTCGCCGGACTCTTCGTGTTACTGTGGATGGTGATGAAAGGGCGCGCACACGCGGGATTACCGCTTCTCAACGGCGGCGCGATCGCCGGGTATCTCGTCGGTGCGACGCTCACCGGCGTCACGCTCGTCGAGGCGATCGGACTCGCGCCGTATCTGTAATCACTCGCCGGTCAACGCTTCGCTTGCCGGGGAGAAATCTATCGTCCGGCCGAGGCCCTCCGCTTTGGCTCGCTGATAAAGCATCCACGCGGCGGCGACGGTCTCGACTCCGGTTCCACCGCTGTCGAAAACGGTGAGTTCGTCGTCCGCCGTCCGGCCCCGGCGGCGCCCGGCGACGATTTCGCCGAGCTCCGCGTGAACGTGCTCGTCATCGATTAGACCGGCATCGCGGGCGGCGAGAAAGGAGCCGGCGTCCTGAAAGGCGCGCTTTCGGAGGTCGGGGACGTACGTCGACCGAGCGATCGTTTCGGCTTCGAGTTCCCGCTTACCGGGATCGTATTGGCCCATGGCTGTGACGTGTGCGCCGTCCGGGATATCGGCGTCGCGAACGACCGGGTCCTCGGCCGTCGTCGCGGTGATGATGACGTCCGCGTCGGCGACGGCGTTTCCGGCGCTGTCGGCGGCTATCACGTCGGCTGTCAGCCGTCCGTCGAACTCCTCGGCGAACGCCCGGCGGTTCGCTTCCGTCGGCGAGAAAACCGAGACGCGTTCGAACTCGCGGACCGTCGCAGTCGCCCGGAGTTGTCCGCGCGCTTGCGCTCCCGAACCGATCACTGCGCAGGTCGTCGCGTCCTCGCGAGCGAGTTCGTCCACCGCGACCGCCCCTACCGCCCCCGTTTTGAACGGGTTCATCGACGCGCCGTCCAGAAGGGCGAGCATCCGCCCCGATTCGGCGTCGAAAAGCGGTAGTGCGAAGTGAGCGTCCGCATCGCCGAAGCCGGCGGCGTAGGTGTACCCACCCATCCCGCCGACTTCGGGCAAGATCGCGAGATACCCGGTGCACATTCCCGGAGGATCGGCCGACACGAGCTTCGTTCTCGGCTCGGCGCTCCCCTCGTTTCCGTGGCTCTCGTATCCGTCACGGACGGCGGAAACGTATTCCGATGGGGTCAAAAGCCCGGACAGTTCATCGCTCCGCAAGAACAGCACGTCGGTCATATCCACCGTTCGGTCTCGGTCGGTATAGTGTTTCGTCCAGCGCGAGATACCGAATCAGCGAAGCTTATTGAGCTGAAGAGCCGTCGTTCGGTGGCCGTTTCGTGGATCGCTCAGCGTTCGCGCTACCAGTGGCGCGTCCGGGGGCGTTAACGAACATCGCATGTCCCATCAGGCCGAGCGTCGCGATCGAAGCTATCCCGATCGAGAACACGAACGACATTCCGGCGGTGACGAACACTGCGGTCAACCCGCCGAGCGAAACCGGAATAAGCCCTAGAATGATGTCGTAATACTCAGCCATGGTACGGTTAAATTAACGACGATTAGGAATATAAGTGTTTTTCATAATTATCTGATACTGTAGTAAAACCCTATCAATTTAGTTTTTGGGCGTTTCCTAAATGTAACTCATAACTTATGGTATCGATACTGAGGATTGAAATGTACCGTTACTTCGCCCCACACGGATCCGTGCAGTCTGTTATCGGCTGAGCAGGCGCAATACCACGTCGTTCACGGCGTGGATACGCGCCGTCACTCTGGGAAACGTCCCACCGTTCAAATGTCCGCCGTGAGTTTCCTACGGTGACGTTTAACTGACAGGCCACCCTATCAAACAGTAGGAATCGGTCGGAACGGAGCGGATTCCGGACCGTCCTTCGGAGGCGGCCTGTCCGCCCACGTAACGAGGTAGTATCCGAAAGGGCAGTCGGTGAACGCCATATCCTCGAAGGGTGTGCCAACGTGCCGACTGCTCAAAGCACGAGACACGATATCCCCGACTCTGCTGACGCCTGCCGGCGTCCCCGTGGCAAAAACAACACTGGGACGCCGTACACGGTCGAAGATAGGGGTAACGGCGGTTTGGCACCGCCAGCAGTCCACCCCACCGACACTGTGGGACTACCTGTGCCCGAAAGGTGTGGTAGTCTATACTTGGACTGCAAACCTGAAACTCCCACCGCTCGGGATTCCTCCGTGTTCACGCGGAGGAGGATGTCAACGGAGCTCGCTTGTCCCGACGGCAGCGGTAATCGGTACAACGATCCGTATCAATCCCGGTAGTTTTTCATTCCGAGCGGAGAAGCCGCGTGTAATGGACGGTGAAACGTCGGGGATCGATTACGCTGGGCGAGCCAAAGATATACTCGGCTTTTCGCGGTGGTGGCAGATCGCCGCCGCCGCCATGATGATGGCGGCCGTCAGTCCGTATCAGTACGTCTGGTCCTCGATCGAGGGACCGCTCGCCGAAAGCCTCGATATCGCGTTACCCGCACTCGGAGCCGTGTTCTCCTTTTACGTCGTGTTCCAGTCGCTCTCACAGATGCCGGCCGGCTGGTGGCGAGACCGGCGCGGGCCGCGTCGTCTGACGTTCCTCGCAGCGATACTGGCCGGTGGCGGCTACATCGGCCTCGCTTACGCGACCAGCGTCTGGCAACTGTATCTCCTCTATTCGATCGGTGCCATCGGCGTCGGCATCATCTACACGGTCGCTGTCAACACCGCTGTCAAATGGTTTCCCGACCGAACTGGACTCACAACTGGGATCGGAACGATGGCGTTCGCCGGCGGTAGCGCCCTCGTCGTTCCCTACGTTCGGGCCAACGCCACGGTCGGCGGATACGCCGACGTACTCCGGAACGTCGGGGTCGCAATTTTGATCGTGTTACTCGTCGGTGCGGTCTTGTTGCGCGATCCGCCGGACGATTGGCTCGGGCTCGAGGACGGTGACAACAGCGAGACGGACGACGGGAAGCTCGCATCCTCCCTCCGCGGGCGAGCCTACACAACCAAAGAGATGGTGAAAACGTGGCAGTTCTGGCTCCTGTATGCGATGTTCATCGCGACGGCCGGCGCGGACCTCATCGTCATCGCGAACGTCGTCCGGTTCGCCGAACATCTCGGCCTCGCGGCGATCGTCGCGACCGCCGCTGCTACGCTGTTACCCATCGCGGCAGGAGTTTCGCGTATGATTCTCGGGGAGGCGTCGGATCGGTTCAGCCGAGTTCGCGTGATGGCCGTTTCGTTCGTCCTCGCCGGTCTATTTCGCTTCGGCCTCATCGGAACGGGAATCGCCGACGCCGGGTGGGCGTTCGTTCTGATGGTGATCGGCGCGATGTTCTTTTCGTCGCCGCTGTACGTTTACTTCCCGGCGATGGTAGCGGACTATTACGGCGCCAAACACTCTTCGAGCAACTACGCGGTCCTTTACACTGCAAAAGTCGCCGGCGGTGTCTTCGCCGGGACCGTCACTGGGTTTTTGGTGGCGATGTTCGGCTGGATCCCGACGTTTACACTCGGGGGAGTCCTCGCGTTGGCTGCCGGACTCGCTGCACTCGTGTTGCGACCGCCGTCCGGTGCCGGCCTCGAATCGACGGCCGGATGATTCTCAGTGTAGCTTCAAGCCTGAAGTTGCGAGTTCACTCGTATTTCAATGGATAAACCGCACCAACTCTTGACAGAAACTGGCTGCAACACTCATACGGATTGTTGTAACGATTTACCGGCCATCGCCAGCCCGTGTCGGTGATGACC
>CAYQWI010000194.1:0-4396 GCA_964421165.1 uncultured Natronomonas sp. | reverse complement strand
TGCACGCGGATCCGGTACTCGGGCGCGCCGACGTAGGTCACATCGAGATCGACTTCTTCGGGGACCTCCCCGTTTCCGCCGGCTGCCTGCAAGGCGTTTCGAACGTTCTCGACGCCGTCCGAGGCAGAGGATTCGAGATCGATGTATCCGGTGACGGTGACGTACGGAACGGAAACGTTCTCACGCGCCGTCTCGACGATCGATTCGATTTCGTCGTCGGAGAGATCAGTTCCATCGATCGCTTCGGGGCCGTGAATGGCCGCCTGTTCGAACCCGTCGTACAGCGATCCGTGCGCGTCTATGAGCTCGTTCGCGATCCGTCGAAAATCGTCGTCTTCGATGTCTTCACTGAACGCGATCTCCATCCACTTGTCGGCTTTCTGTTCGTTCTTCCAGTCTTGGATCTTATCCGAGCGTTGGTGATCGTTGACGTCTTTGATCGAAAGATCGACCTGCTGGGCGCTCTCGTCGACATCGATGACTTTGCACACGACCATCTGATCGACGTTGACGTGGTCGCGGACGTTTTTGATCCAGCCGGAGGCGACTTCGCTGACGTGGACCAAACCACGTTTGTCTTCGTACTCTTCGAGATCGACGAAGACACCGAAATCTTCGATTTCGTCGACCCGTCCGACGACGAGTTCACCGGGGGTGGGCCAGCCGCTGTATTTCATATCTACCGATAACCGGGTAACGAGAATAAAAGCACCGTTGTCGACGCCGTCGAACGAGACTTATCGCGCTTCGACGGTTTCGACCACGTCGCCGTGGATATCCGCCTCGCCGCCGGTCGGGGTCGCAAGCGTCGAACCGCAGACCGCACAGTTAACCGTACTCGCGGCTTTGCCGAACAGGACCTGTTCGTTCCCACAGTCGTCACATCGGACGCGGAAGAAGTTACCTGCCATCGTTACTCCTGGAAGGTAAGCCGCCCGGCGCGCCATCCCTCGCGGAGATGGGCCTTTCCACATTCGCCGCAACGATATTTCAGGTCGGTCTTTTTCGTCGGCTTATCGCCACCGGGGACTTTCGAGAAGCGCCCGGCGTTACCGATAACCGCTTTTCCGCGGCGAGTTCTGCGAGCGTCCCATTTCGTTCCCGAGGAGCGGCCCGATCGGACTTTTTCGACTTCGTGCTCGTGATGGCTGTGACAGTGCGGACAGTACGTGTTAAACCGGCGTGGCATTTCCATAGGTATCGGTGAATAACGCATCGTAGGTTAAAACGGATTTGGTTTTCCGCCCAACGTTTTCCTCGAGCTTATCGGAGATAGATCGAAGACGTCGAACCGGAGAGATCCAAGAAGCCGAAGGACGTCCGGGTGCGAAGCGCTTAACCCGAGGTCGAACGAACGCCGACCCATGAAACAGCTCATCATTCGCGGCGATCCCGGTATTCGGAAAGGTGCCGTCATCGAACACGACGGTGAGGAGTACGTCTGCTTCGGGATTTCACGCCAGGGGGAGTGGCACGGTCCGGAGGAAGTCCAGCTGTGGTGTACGATCGGGACGCACGACGAGCGCGAGGACTTCGAGCGCCGAAACTTCATCCCGATGCGGCTCGACACCGACGCCGTCGACGCCGAGAACGTTACCGTGATCAAAGCGAAGGGCGATCCGGCGGCAGTATAGGAGCCCGTCAGTTCGCTTCGGGCGCGTCCGAATCCTCGTTCGCGGACCCCTCTTCGAGAGTCGACGTTTTCACGGAGTCGGCGTCTGCCCCTTGGTTTTCGTCGCTCACTTTCGGTATAAACACTTCCAGCGTACCGCTCTGTGTCACCGTCGCTTCCGCGCGGTCGGCGTCGACCGAAGCTCCCTCCGGAAACTCGATGTCGCCTTCCAGCGTGAGTCCTCGACCGGGGAAACGCATCTCGTATCCGTCGTGAAAGTCCCGAAAACGGTCGATGTGAACCGAAAGGACGTTTCCGTGATATCGAACCGTGACGTCGGACGCTTCCGCACCGGCCGCGTCGAAGACGGCTAAATACGCGTCGTCGCTTTCAAGCAGGTCCGCCGGAAGCGATTTTTGCTCTTGCAGTCGGCTGACCGCACGACCCACCCCATTCAACACCGACCGTCCGATCGAGCGTCCGAGGTTCCGTATCATACGTTGATTTCCTCTAATCCGTCGCTTTCGCCGCAGTACGGACAGTTGAACGCTTCGACACCGGTTCCGTCAGGCATCGAATACCGATAATGCAGTTCGAGCATATCAAGATCACAGTCGGTATCGGTGCAGACGACTTCGAGCGTTTTCGGCATACGACCCACTATGGGCGTAACGGTAATCAATTCCCCGGCGGTTGGGTTTCCGTGACGCACCCGTTTCGTTCCACCACCTCCATCGAGACGAAATCTATATTAAATGATGGGCGGAACAAGCGGACATGGTCGAGACACTGGAAGTCGCAGGTGCGCTTGGATTCGGACTGTTCATCGGCGCGTTCTTCGGATTCGTACTGTCCCGCGGCGATCTCCTCTTCACCGGGGTCGGTGCTGTCGTTCTGGGTATCGCCGCCGTGATTTATGCGTTCACGCTCGGACAGACTGGCGGACCCGACACCGTTCAGCCGAAGGCCCACTAAGCGCGGCCAACCGTTCCGCATCCGTTTTATCCGTCGATCCCGTTGGCACCGATATGAACGATCCGGCGGAACTCGACGTTACGATCGTCGACGGATACGTCGACGAACCGGCTCATTTCGGCGTTCCGCCGTACATCTCGACGTATCCGCGATTCACGGCAGGTGCGGCTGTCGACGCGGGGGTTTCTCCCGAAGCCATCACGTATCACACGATCGACGAGCTCCGCGAGGATCGGTCGGTCTGGCGCGATGTCGCAGAGGCCGATCTCTTCGTCTACGTCGGAGGAATGACCGTTCCCGGCAAATACGTCGGCGGGACGCCGGCGGAGCCGGATGAAGTGAAAGAACTCGCCTGGAACGCCGACGGGACGAGTGTGATGGGCGGTCCGGTCCGCTTCGGCGTCGGTGACGCGAACGAGGGCGCGACCGAGACCGAGAGACGGAACCTCGATTACGATTTCTTGGCGATGGCCGACATCGAAGCGGCCGTCTACGATCTCGTCCACAGTGGACTGGAGGGATTCGAGGACCGCTACCGCGATAACGCCGAACTGGATCGATGGGCGGCCAAGGGGGCGTTTATCGTCGAACAACATCCGGACCACCCGGAGTATCTGATCTGTGAACTCGAAACGTCCCGGGGTGTCCGTACCGCTGTTCGTTCTGTACGGAGCCGATGTACGGCGATCCGAGCTTTCGGACCCCCGAATCGATCGTCGGCGAAGTGTCCCGGCTCGCCGACCACGGCGTTCGACACTTCCGGTTGGGTCGACAAGCTGACATCCTCGCCTACGGCGGCGACGGGGAAGCACCCAATCCAGACGCGCTTGAGGCGCTCTACGGGGGTATTAGAGAGGCCGTCCCCGACCTCGGGACGCTACACCTCGACAACATGAACCCCGTGACGATCACGGAGTATCCCGAGCTATCCCGAGAGGGGATTCGGATCATCGCCGAACACAATACGCCGGGAGATACGGCCGCGTTCGGGCTCGAATCGGCGGATCCGGTGGTTCAAGAGAAGAACAATCTGCTCGTGACTGCCGAAGAGTGTCTCGAAGCGGTTCGGATCGTCAACGAGGAAGGCGGCTGGCGTCCGGGTGAGAATGACGGTTCACGCGCGTACGGGCCCTCGATCGATTCCGACGCCGACCGGCTCCCGAAGCTGCTTCCCGGGATCAATCTCGTGCACGGGTTGGCCGGCGAGCGCCGAGAGACCTTCGAACACAACAAGCAGTTCTTACGGGACGTGTACGACGAGGGGCTGATGCTCCGCCGGATCAACATCCGGCAGGTGATGGCTTTCGAAGGGACCGAGATGGCCGACACCGGAGCCGAAATCGCACAGGATCACAAGAAGCTGTTCAAGGGGTACAAACGCGAGGTTCGCGAAGAGATCGACAACCCGATGTTACAGCGGGTCGCCCCGCCCGGAACCGTCCTGCCGAACGTCTATCTCGAATATCACAAAGACGGCAGGACATTCGGCCGCCAGCTCGGCACCTACGCCCTGCTGGTCGGGATCCCGGGCGAGCGCGAACTCGGCCGCACGGTCGACGTAGCGATCACCGATCACGGGTTCCGTTCGGTCTCCGGCGTCCCCTATCCGCTCGATCTCAACAGCGCCTCGATGGACGAACTTCGGATGCTTCCCGGCGTCGGGAAGCAACGCGCCGGCAACATCGTCGTCGATCGCCCGTACGAGCGCGTCGAGCAAGCCGCTGACACGCTCGATCTCTCTCGGTTTTGTACGGTCGGGCCACCGAAACACGCGGACTGATCGAACCGAAACCAGTCCCGCGAGATTCA